>NZ_JAQOZV010000199.1:0-870 GCF_030348125.1 Massilia sp. DJPM01 | reverse complement strand
GTGATCAAGGTGCTGCTGCAGATGAAGCACAAGACGCTGGTCAAGAGTTTGCACAGCGCGCCGCTCAATCCTTATTTCGATCTCTCCGACAGTCCGTTCTATGTGGTCCAGGAGACGGCGCCATGGCAGACGCAAACCGATGCGCAGGGGCGTGCATTGCCGCTGCGCGCAGGGGTCAGTTCGTTCGGCTTTGGCGGCGTCAATGCCCACGTGGTGCTGGAGGAATATGTACCGGTGGCGGCAATGGCGCCGGCAGTGGTGCCGGGGCCGTCGCTGATCGTGCTGTCGGCCCGCAATGAAGATCGCTTGCGCGAGACGGCGGCCAATCTGCTGGCCTATCTGCAGCAGCATGAGCAGACCGATCTGACGGCGCTGGCGTATACCTTGCAGCTTGGCCGGGATGGGATGGAAGAGCGGCTGGGCTGGGCGGTATCGTCGCTGGCGGAGCTGGTCGACAAGCTGCGCGGTTTCGCTGCCGACGGCGCCCTTGGCGATGGCGTACGGGGACAGGTCAAGCGCAACAAGGAAGCGGTATCGGTATTGTCGGCGGACGAAGATACCTCGGCATTGCTGGATGCCTGGCTGGCCAAAGGCCGCTACGGACGCGTATTGGAGATCTGGAGCAAGGGCTTGAATGTACGCTGGGAACGCTTGTACGGTGCAGTCAAGCCGCAGCGGCTGAGCCTGCCGACCTATCCGTTTGCGAAGGACCGCTATTGGGTGGAAGCCGAGGCGGCACCTGCGGCTGGCATTGCCTCGACGCTATTGCATCCGCTATTGCACGCCAACACCTCGGATTTGAGCGAGCAGCGCTTTACCTCGACTTTCAGCGGCAATGAATTCTTCCTGGCCGATCATCAGGTCCAGGCT
>NZ_JAQOZV010000198.1:0-873 GCF_030348125.1 Massilia sp. DJPM01 | reverse complement strand
AGCAGATGGCGCGTGGAAAGGCGAGGCCACCAATAGTGACACGCTCACGTCCGTCTTCAACAGCGGCAAAACGGCCATCGTCGAATGGACTTACCAGACGGCGAATGGCGATATGATCGAACGCTACTCTGGTGCCGGACAGCTTATTTCACAGACTTTCCGTAATGGCGTGACGCAGCGTTTTACCTATAGCAACGGTGTAACGAATGACAGCAATGTGGGAAGAAACCCCGTTAATGCACCCGCATGCGCCCACGTCCAAGCCGGCCCTCTTCTTCCTGCCGGGAAACTCATGTGTGTCACCGACAGTCTCGGATTCAAACTCCATTTTGAGTATGACGGTAAGGGGCGTATTGCCAAGGCGATCGATCCCGCAGGTGAGCTCTACGCTTACGAATACGATGGGGTTTCCGGCGGGTGCGTGATGCCTGACGCGAACAACGCGGCATGCAGCGCAAATAATTTGACGAAGGTCACGTATCCCGACACCACCAGCAGAACGTACATGTACACCGAGGCGGCGCACATCAACAACGGCGCTGCGTGCCCTGGCATGCCTGGAGTGGGGAATGGCTTTGGCAATTTGCTCAATGCTTGGACAGGATATATCGACGAAAACGGCGAGCGCCACATCAGCTGGACCTACGACTGCCTAGGCCGGGCAACCTCCTCGGAACGTGCAGATGGTGTGAAAAAAGTAAAAATCGCCTATAACGCCGATGAGTCCTATACATCAGCAGTCGTGGAGCATTACACGGGCCTGTCCTTGAGCCCTATCACCACGTCAACTACCTACAGCTTCGGCCGAGTTCTCGGCAGCGTGCGCAATACCTCGATCAATAAGCCGTGCATCGAGTGCGGCGACTATGCTAT
>NZ_JAQOZV010000197.1:0-889 GCF_030348125.1 Massilia sp. DJPM01 | reverse complement strand
CGTGGCGTGGGGGAAGCTGAAAATAGGACAATGTAAACGCATCAGGGCCGGGTCCGTTCGCTAAAAGCGAACTCGCCCGGCCCTGACTCGCCCGCGCACATCAATGCGCTGGCGGCAACACTGCAATGATTATTGCAGTTTGATTTCGACGTCGACGCCAGCTGGCAGATCCAGCTTCATCAGCGCGTCAACGGTCTTGTCCGTTGGGTCCACGATGTCCATCAGACGCTGGTGCGTACGGATTTCGAACTGGTCGCGCGAGGTTTTGTTGACGTGCGGCGAACGCAGGACGTCAAACCGCTGGATGCGGGTTGGCAGTGGGACTGGGCCTTTGACAACAGCGCCGGTACGCTTGGCGGTGTCGACGATTTCCAGTGCGGACTGGTCGATCAGCTTGTAGTCGAACGCTTTGAGGCGAATGCGGATTTTCTGGTTTGGTGCGGACATGGTAATTCCCTTAAAAAGAACGAACCGGCGTTGAACCGGCAATATGAATTTTTTGCTTGGGCACATCAGGTAAGAAAGCAAGTATACCTGCTTTCCTACCCTTTCCTACAAATTACTTACCAGCGACTTCGCTGAGGATCTTTGCAACAACACCTGCGCCAACGGTACGGCCACCTTCGCGGATGGCGAAACGCAGGCCTTCTTCCATCGCGATCGGGTTGATCAGCTTGACGGTGATCGACACGTTATCGCCTGGCATAACCATTTCTTTGTCCGCTGGCAACTCGATCGAACCAGTCACGTCCGTCGTACGGAAGTAGAACTGTGGACGATAGTTGTTGAAGAACGGGGTGTGACGGCCGCCTTCGTCTTTCGACAGGACATAGATCTCGCCGGTGAAGTGATTGTGCGGCTTGATCGAGTTCGGCTTGGCCAGAACCTG
>NZ_JAQOZV010000196.1:0-906 GCF_030348125.1 Massilia sp. DJPM01 | reverse complement strand
GATTACTTATGAGCGCAGCGACTTGCTGCTAATAATACTTCATCAATAGTTTCCACGCATTCGCAACTTTTTCCCCGCGCACCAGAAAGACGCCTCGGAGATGCAATTAGACTACGGATTGTCAGCCTGTAAATATTATCTAAAATGAATGTGTAAATATATCACAACTTAGAAAAACATACGCTTATTTGCGGGTTTTGTCGCATCGGTGAAGGTCGGTGGGTCGATCAGGTGGACTGCGGCGCCCGAACCGAGAGGAATCCCTGAATCCGTGCTCCAGCTCACGCAATAGTTGATCAAGTCATTGATTGCAAAGTAAAATATTGCATTTCCTGCTTTCACCCGACTGATCATGCCACGCTTTGAAGTTAAGCAATCGCGCAACCTGGAATTAACCTCGCACGCCGGGCTTGGCCTGATTGGCCAATGCTTTGAGGCCGCCCAAGTCGAGGGTAGCCGTTCACTTCCCCCTATGAGAAAGCCAAAAAATTTCACCTAGGAAGTTGTCGATATTGCATAATACTCAACGATGCAAATAAAGCCAACGCCACTTACCGATCACGATCTTCGCCAGATGAGCGACGAGTGGGTGAGTTCGCTCACGCCGTCGCAAAAGGAAGAACTGTTGGTTCGTGCGCTGGCCGAATTACGCAAGTCGCGGGATCGGCTCAATCAAACACCAAACAACAGTTCCAGGCCGCCGTCGAGCCGCGCCCCATGGGAATCGACGCGCATCGAAACGGATGTCGTTGCAAGCACTGGCACGGCGCCCATGACAGTTGATGCCGCCGCAGCCAAGGGAGGGGATGCGCCAAGTCCGCTACCGGCGTCTACAACATCGCCCGGCAAGTCTGTCAAGTCCGGCATCAGGAAGGCTGGCAAGCAAGTCGGCGCCAAAGGATTTGG
>NZ_JAQOZV010000195.1:0-911 GCF_030348125.1 Massilia sp. DJPM01 | reverse complement strand
TCGGATCGCCGAACATCGCCTGCCAGTCCCAACGGTCGGCGGGAATTTCGCTGATGCAGTCGCGCCCTTCCACCAGGTTGGTCCAGAAGGCATCCAGATCGGCAGCCATCGGCATGCAGCCGCTGATGCCGACGATGGCGATCGCTTCCGGCACAGCGGCCGGGATGCTTGCCAGCACCGTTGGCGCGACCGGCTGCGATGGCAGTTTTGCTTTCTCCATAACGCTTGCCGCCAATGCAGGTGCCTGTGCCTGTGCCTGTGCCTGTGCCTGTGCCTGTGCCTGTGCCTGTGCCTGTGCCACTGGGCGTAACGGCGCCACAGCTGCCGTACGCGGCGCAAAACGGCGCACGAATACGGCGCCATGCGCTTCAAGCAGATAAGCGGTAAGGCCGGCAAGGGTTGGATACTCGAAGAACAAGGCTGGCGTCAACTCCAGGTTGCACTCCTGATTGAGTTTGTTGGCCAGTTCGGTCATGGTGACCGAGTCATAGCCGTATTCGCTCAATTCCACATCGTATTCGATGACATCGGCTTTCACTTTGATCAAGTCAGCCGCGATCCTGCGCAACATGGGACGGACTTTGTCTTCCAGCTCGAAGGAGGAATCGCTCACGGTGATCCCGTTATCTGCAGCAAGCACAGGCACAGGCGCGGCATGGCCGCCGAATACCGCCAGCAGCTTGTGCCGCTCGCCCGCAGCCACCAGCACCTGGGCCTGTCCACTGGCAAGTGCCTGGTAAAACGCTGCCATGCCCGCCGCATTGTCCATCGGGCCAAGACCGAAATTGTCACGCATATGGAGAATGCTTGCCGGATCGGGCCGCATGCTGCCATCGGCCCATAACGGCCAGTTCACGGACAGGCTGCGTCCGCTGCGCTCTCCGGCCGCCACCAGGCTATTGCGATGGACG
>NZ_JAQOZV010000194.1:0-918 GCF_030348125.1 Massilia sp. DJPM01 | reverse complement strand
CCGTCTGGACTTCACCTTGCCGCCGTTATCACTCGACGTAACGCTTAATCCGAAAGACGGGCCACCGCAGACCCTGCCGGCGCGCGCCGATACCCTGTTGCTGGAACCTGATCGGCAACGATTCAGCGTTACCTGGAGGGTCGCAAAACCCTTGCGGCGCGGCATCGACGAGATTGGTCATGTTGAGGTCGGCACGCCTGAACAGGCCATTGATCCCACCGGCTGCTGCCGGGGGCCAGCCATCGAGATGCGCTTATGAGCCGCCCAACCATCGCCATTCGCAGCGCGGGTCTGGTCACCAGCGTTGGCCTCGACACAGCATCAACCTGCGCCACCTTGCGCACCCGCCAGAATAACTTTATCGAGCTTGCATTCGTCGACCAAGAGCATGAGCCGATAATCGGCTCGCCCGTACCTTGGCCCGGAGTAGGCACAGGGTTGGACAAGCTGGCGCAAATGGCAGTATCGGCCATCCGCCAAGCGCTGGCCTCTGACCATCGGGTGGCACTCGCCTCAACACCGCTGTTGCTATGCGTGGCTGAACTGGAGCGGGCAGGAAGGCTGACTGAACTCGACACGGGCATCTTGAGCAGACTGGAGCAGCATTTAGGCCATCCGGTGCATGCCGACTCCACCTTGATTGCAGACGGGCAGACCAGCGTAGCAACGGCCCTTGAACTTGCGTACAAACTGCTGTTCGATAAGGGGCATGCCGCAGTCTTGATCGTCGCTGCCGATACCTTCGTCAATCGAGGCGCGATTATTCACAATCTCGACAAACGGCGTCTTTTGGCATCTGGCGTCCGGGCTGGCTTCATCCCAGGGGAAGCCGCGGGAGCGCTGCTGGTGCAGCGTACGAACGATGAACGCGACGTGGAGTTGCAGGTGTTCGGGGCGGGCATGGCGCGTGAACTGGCT
>NZ_JAQOZV010000193.1:0-918 GCF_030348125.1 Massilia sp. DJPM01 | reverse complement strand
ACGTCTGGACTTCACCTTGCCGTCGTTATCACTCGACGTGACGTTTAATCCGAAAGACGGGGCATCACAGACCCTGCCAGCCCGCGCCGATACGCTGTTGCTGGAACCTGACCGGCAAAGATTCAGCGTCACTTGGCGGGTAGCAAAGCCCCTGCGTCGCACCGTCGACGAGATCAGCCATGTTGAGGTCGGGACACCTGAACAAGATTTCGACCCCATCGGCTGCTGCCGGGGGCCAGCCATTGAGATGCGCTTATGAGCCGCCCACGCATCGCCATTCGTGGCGCGGGTCTAGTCACCAGCGTTGGCCTCGACACGGCATCGGCCTGCGCCGCCCTGCGCACACGCCAGAATAACTTCGTCGAACTTGCATTCGTCGACCAAGAGCATGAACCGGTGATCGGCGCGTCCGTACCCTGGCCGGGCCTAGGAACTGGGCTGGACAAGCTGGCGCAAATGGCAGTATCAGCCATCCGCCAAGCGCTTGCCTCTGACCATCGGGTGGCAATCGCCTCAACACCGCTGTTGCTATGCGTGGCTGAACTGGAGCGGGCAGGAAGGCTGACTGAACTCGACACGGGCATCTGGAGCAGACTGGAGCAGCATTTCGGCCATCCGGTGCATGCCGACTCCACCTTGATTGCAGACGGGCAGACCAGCGTAGCAACTGCCCTTGAAATTGCGTACAAACTGCTGTTCGATAAGGGGCATGCCGCAGTCTTGATCGTCGCTGCCGATACCTTCGTCAATCGAGGCGCGATCATTCACAATCTCGACAAACGGCGTCTTTTGGCATCTGGCGTCCGGGCTGGCTTCATCCCAGGGGAAGCAGCGGGAGCGCTGCTGGTGCAGCGTACGAACGATCAATGCGACGTGGAGTTGCAGGTGTTCGGGGCGGGCATGGCGCGTGAACTGGCC
>NZ_JAQOZV010000192.1:0-922 GCF_030348125.1 Massilia sp. DJPM01 | reverse complement strand
TGGTGGGATTAATACCTATGGCTATGTGGGGGGAAATCCAGTCAATTATTCGGATTCCACTGGACTCATAATCGAATACGCAAATCATAATGTTTTTGGGGGAAATTACCACTCGAAAATTATTATTACCCCAATAGATCAGGGGCGGTATGCAAATGACCCACGATTTAAGAACGTAAACGAATATGGAGATCACTATGCTACGGTCGGTGCCGGACCGGATCGAGGCATTTTGGTGGGCGGTGTAAATCGCGACAAAGATGTATCTAAAAAAGGCGTCAATAGAACCACTCTGGAAGTGCCGTGCGAATATGGCAGCGAGAATGATTTGATTGATACATTGTTCAAGTTGGGCGACAACTATAACAAGAACACGCTCCCTTACACGTTATTTCCGTCATCGGGGGAGTACAACTCTAATAGTTATATTTCGGGAATTGGTCAGGCTGCTAACATTGTGATGCCCGCCCCTGGCAACACTGGCGCTCGGACCCCTGGGTATCAATTCCCCGTCCCGCGCGCGAATTTTGGGAGGTAATTCAATGAAATTTATGCGATCTATTATTTTCGGCTTAGTGACAACACTACTTTTTGCGCTCACCGGATGTATTGATGAAAACGAAATTAGGGACCGGCTGTTAAAAGAGACACCGATCGGCACCAAATTTGAGGTCGTGTTGAGTTATTGCGCTGAGAAAAAATTGAAGTGCGAAAACTCGAAGAAAGCTGGATATTTGAATCAACGAACAGGCCAAACGGTTGGCGTCGCAAGCATCTGGGCATCGCTAGCAGACCATCGCACCGGCCTTTTTTCGACGGAGTCTGGGACCATCAACTGGGGGTTCGATAAAGACGGGAATCTTATAGATGTTTGGGTCTGGAAAGTGACTGACTCGCTTTGATCTAACCGTGCAGGATCCAG
>NZ_JAQOZV010000191.1:0-933 GCF_030348125.1 Massilia sp. DJPM01 | reverse complement strand
GATAATTTGCGCTTTCCCGGGCAGTATTATGATCGTGAGACTAATCTACACTATAACTATTACAGGGATTATGATCCGCTACTGGGGCGGTACGTTCAATCCGATCCGATCGGACTTCGCGGTGGCATCAACACTTATGCTTATGTTGCAGCAAACCCGGTGACTAACACCGACCCCTTAGGTCTGGCACCACCGAAAGAAGAGCCAGCTCGTCGACTCAGAAGATGTAAACCGCACGAATATGATGCTTGCTTCCAGCAGTGCTTGCCAGACCCGTGGAAAGCTGCGAGGTGCCGCAGACATGCAAGTTAACCACTGTGTCCGGCGGCCTCAGTGGTCGGGCCTGGGTTGATGGACCGATGAGTTGCAGCTGTAAGCGTCCTGAGAAGAGTTGGTGTGAACGGAATCCAAAAACGTGCGCAACTGGTGCGTGTCTTTTAGGGGTTGGGCTGCTGCTCGCGCCAGAAGTTGCGGTCCCAGCCTTGGCAATCGGCGGCGCGGCTGCTCAATAGGAGATGACATGAACGATTCACATTTGTATGCGGAACCAATAGAGGTATCCGAATTGAAGGAGGGGAATCTCTATTTTATGCTGAACTATTTTGACGATGATTTATTGATTCCCGAGCTTCAAACGCTTATTTTTCTTGGACGCGAGGTTGCAGGAGAGAAAAACTCACTGCTTTACTTCCAAGATATTGAGTCTTATAGAATACGCGGTCCATACCCGCATTCGACCGATGGACCTGGGGATATTTTCCATTGCACAGATGATCAGCTTGGGTGTATTTTCAGACTAGATAAAGCGGTCTCGGAGTTACAGCATTGTGTGAGGCGCCGGGAAAAACAGCTGCCCGAAGGTAACAGCTAGCTATCTGCCAGGACGGTGCAGCAGCCGAGTTTCGCTGCCGCACCGGCTTGACCGCACTCTGC
>NZ_JAQOZV010000190.1:0-964 GCF_030348125.1 Massilia sp. DJPM01 | reverse complement strand
GTAAGTAATCACTCAACGAAGCCCAGTCCGCCATCGGGCAAGCACTGGGCTGCGCTGACCAGTTTTCGTCCTCGCCGCCCGGCTGCGGGCCGTTGGCATCAAATTCCCTCGCTGCGCAGTGTCCGCCGGCACAGCCGGCATTGATGCTGAATCATCATGACGCCCACCATGGATATCGAAAAACACCATGGATGCTCCCCCGAACTGCACGCTCAGCGTCTCTGCAGTCGACATGGCAAAGCCGATATCATCTGCAGCATCAAGGCCGGTCCGGCCACGGAGACGGCCAAAAAAGTCATCTGGTCGCGCGGCGACGCCGGTCGCTGGACGTGCGCGATGGATGGCATCAAGCGGAAATACGCGACCGCTGCCTGTCCGGTCAACACCTGGGGGATTATCCCGTGCGGGGCTCGGGCAAGTTCGCCAATTCACGCGCCGTCGCCGTCAGCCGTCAATCGCGGCATGCCAACCGCCCGGCTTGCCGCCCTGTTTTTCCAGCACCTGCGTTCGACCGCCTTGCACATGTCATAAATTGTCAGCAGGCCGCACTGGACGGCAGTGACCTGTCGTAAATTGTCAGCAGGCACCTGGACGGCAATGAACGATTCCATTTACCAACAATGAAATACACGGGGGACGTATCCGACGATCGACCTGGCACGGCGCTTGCATATACCGCAGTACGGTACACAAGTTCCGAATTAATTCCCTCTAGGAGTAGTAAAAATGAAATCGATGAAAATGATGAAGAAGGCACAAGCCGGTTTTACCCTGATCGAACTGATGATTGTTGTTGCAATTATCGGTATCCTGGCTGCTGTCGCACTGCCAGCGTATCAAGACTACGTTGCTAAGTCGCAAGTTGGTGCTGGCCTGGCTGAAATCACCCCAGGTAAAGTCAACGTCGAGACCAAACTGGCAGGTGGCGATGCGGTTGCTGGCCCTGCCGAAATCGGCCTGCTGG
>NZ_JAQOZV010000019.1:0-117743 GCF_030348125.1 Massilia sp. DJPM01 | reverse complement strand
TTCATTTAGGTTCGTCCAGAAAGCGCACCAGCATAATTTATTAATGCGAACGTGAAACTCTGACGTGGTCGTCGAGCTGGCGCCAGATTTTTCGTCGGTCAAACAACTTGTTTCGCCAAAAAAAGCGTATGACACTAGACGTAAGAACCCGCAGCGCGCCTGGCCGCCCTACAACAGTGGTCGCTAGCTGTTCTGTTAGAGAACGCCGCGTCAACGGTCAGTTGGCACAGTGCGTCGATATCGGTATCGAAGCTTACTTGGCGGGATTCTGGAGCGTTGCCCGCGCGTTCTTCGCCAAGCATTGTGTGCCATCGGATGTCACGATGCGCGTGCTTTTTCAAACGGCGCAGCGACGCGCCCGCCAGAAAGACAATCCACCGTAATATTTCCCGATAGTTCATGCAATACCCGACAAGGATAGAAGCGACATGAACGATGTGCCACAGAGTAACAAATATGGCAGCGCGGCGCTAATTGCACGCTATCAATCGGCCGGCAAGCGCTGCGGCCAAGGTGTCGCCGCTTTAGGACTGGCCGTTCTGGTCGGTTGGATGACGGGGACCGTCACCTTGACCAATATAAATTCCGACTGGGCGCCAATGCGCCCGATTGCCGCGCTTTGTCTTATCCTGTCCGGAACCTCATTGTTCGCCGCTGGACGATCGCGCATCAATGAGCGCTGGCGAATTGTCCAACTTGTTTCTGCCACCATCGTTTTTGGTATTGCACTCATCACGCTGGCGGAATATGCATTTGGCCTGCACTTCAGGGTCGATCAGTATATTCCCGTGGCTTCGGCCTCCGTCAACTCCGGTAGGATGGCAATCGCCGCTGCAACAAGTTACCTGCTTGCCGGGGCCGCGCTTGCTTTCCTTGACACCAGCGCGCGCAGGTTTGCGCAACCGCTGGCATTGCTTCTCATTGGCGTCTCCACATTGGCAATCATGGGCTACGCCTACGGTGTGAGCGAGTTCTATCACAGTGTTTTTTTTGCGACTGTGGCGTTGCATACGGCCGTTGGCACCTTGCTCGTCGGTATCGGTATACTTCTGGTGCGCCCCACGAATGGCGTGGTTGCGGTTCTAGTCAGTGGCACCGTTGGCGGGGTGCTGGCGCGACGGCTCCTGCCGCTCGCAGTTGCCACCCCCTTATTAATCGGCTGGCTGCGGATCGAAGGCGAACGACAAGCATTCTATGACTCGAGCCTGGGTGTCGCGTTGACCTCGCTCGCCTACGTTATTCTCTTTGCACTATTTACCTGGCGTGACGCCGAAGCGCTGCGCCGCAATGATGTCTTGCGTTTGGACGCTGAGCAAATCAAGAAGGTCCAGCAGAGCCAACTCAACGGTCTGATCGAATCGGCTATGGACGCGATCATCATGCTTGACGCCGCGCACCGCATTATTGTCTTTAACCCGGCCGCTGAACAAATGTTTGGCTATGCAAGCGCTGACATGCTCGGCATTCCTCTCGGCAAGCTCTTGCCGGAACGGTTCCGCGCCGTACACGAAGGGCAAATGCATGCTTTCGGCCTTGCCGGCGCCACCCCGCGTCAAATGGGAAATCTGGGATCGGTAGCGGCCATCCGCGCCGATGGAACCGAGTTTCCCGTCGAGGCGTCGATCTCCCATTTTGAGGTTGGCGACAGCGTCCACTATCTGGCGATCCTGCGCGATATCACCGATCGAAGGCGCACCGAGGTGGCACTCCACGTGAGTGAGCAGCGCGAGCGTGTACGCTCGCGAGAGCTGACCAGACTGCTGTTCACAGTGCCTGCGGGAGTTTGCATCACCCATGACCGGTTGCTCTCCGATATGAGCGGCAATGAATTGTATGAACACTGGTTTCTTGATCACCAAGCGGACGAGTCCACGCCTCCTGCCCCGATCGAGCCCACAGGTCACATCCCTGTCATGCCTCAGCCGACGGACGATATTCGCTCCTGGAAGGCAGCATTGCAACAGGCAGCCAACGGCACGGAAATGCGCGCTTATGAGTTCAAGCATGTACACCCGAACGGCTCCGTACGGTATCTCTTTGGGAATGCTGTGCCCTTGTGCGATGAGCACGGAGTAGCATGCGGGGCCATTGCGGCATTTGTCGACGTGACTGAACTTAAGATGACAGAGCAAGCCATCTTGTCAGTAACGGCAGCCAGTGTCGCTAAATCAGACTACATCACCCATTTGACACACGAACTGCGCACGCCACTGGGCACCATCCTGGGCTACGCACAACTACTTGAAATGGAGAAACCAGCTCCTTCACCAGGCGCGCTCGCGCAAATCGGCCAGATTATCAAGGCAGGCCGCTATCTCTGCGATCTGATTAACGAGGTACAGGAACTAGCAAAGATTGAAGCCCATGCCGCTGGTCTGGCATCTGAGCCGATCCTTGTTGACCCTCTTGTGCACAATTTGTGCGAAATGATTGCGCCTCTCGTGTTGGGGGCAGGCCTACAGATCAATATCATCGCAAGCAATGGCCTCGGCATCCATTGTAATCCGGTGCGAATCAAGCAGGTGATGCTCAACCTTCTGTCCAATGCCATCAAGTACAATCGCCGTGGAGGGAGCATCGATGTATCGTATGTCCTAGTTGGAGCAGCGCAATTGCGCATTTGCGTACGCGACACAGGGCATGGCTTGACGACGAAAGAGATGGCGAGCCTATTTCAGCCTTTCAACCGGCTCGGCCAGGAACGCGGCGGGGTAGACGGCACGGGCGTGGGCCTGGTCGTGACCAAGAAGCTGGTCGAGTCGATGGGCGGAACGATCGGCGTGGAAAGTGAAGTTGGACGCGGATCCTTGTTCTGGTTCACCATGCCGACCGCACAGTACCAAACGGAATTTGCGGAAAGCGCCTAACCGGGGTTTAACAAGAAGTAGAAAGCTACTCAAATATCAATGACTTGGCGACTGGGTGCTTGGTATATATTTCGCGGTCAATTTCTGTGATTTTTCCGACTCAGGCATTCACTCTTTATTCCTACACGACGTTCAGTCACGCCGAAGGCGGCGTATATCTTCTTCAATGCAGGTTCGGCAATCGTGCTTTTTTGGACTTGGACGGTGCCTCTTTTGGTGCGGCGGGAATGTTCATTGCAGCGATTTTCCTTTGAGTGGAAGACCGGGCGCAAAGCTCTTGGGACTGCGGAGTACGTTTTCCAGACCGCAAACATGGCATAGGTCCGCCACAGCTTTTCCTCGCTCCATTTAGTCTCGCTGCTGCGCCAGCAGTACGCCCCGAATCCGAAGGGGGGTGTTTTATTAAACAAGCTGCTTACGCCGATCAAAAGGACCATTCATGCCTGTCAGCTATCTTTCAAACGAGCAGCGAGAAAACTACGGCCGCTACGTTGGCCCGCCGTCGCCTCATGATCTCGCCCGGTATTTCCATCTGGATGACACCGACCATGCGCTGATTGCAACGAAGCGCGGCGTGCACAATCGGCTGGGCTTTGCCGTCCAACTCGGGACGGTGCGCTACCTGGGCACGTTCTTGGAAGACCCGCTGGCCGTGCCTCAGCCCGTTCTGCGGACGCTGGCAAAGCAGTTGCGCATCGAAGCGACGGATAAGGCAAACGTCTACGGCGCCGGCGAGCAGCGCTGGCAGCATGCGACGGAAATTCGTGCATCCTACGGCTATGTCGAATTCACGGAGCCCCTGATCGCCTTTCGTCTGACCCGGTGGCTCTATGCGCTTTGCTGGACCGGCACCGACCGGCCGAGCGTGCTGTTCGAGCGAGCCACAACGTGGCTCGTAACGCACAAGGTTCTGCTGCCAGGCTGCACGACCCTTGAGCGCTACGTTGCGCGGCTGCGCAGCCGCGTCGAGGAACGCTTATGGCGCTCGCTCGGCAATGGGATCAGTCCGGACCAGCAAACGCGTCTGGAAGGCCTCCTGGTCTCCTCTGGCGGCACTCGGAACTCGCCGCTTGATCGCCTGCGCAGCGGGCCGGTGGTGGCCAGCAGCCGGTCGATGAGCCTGGCGCTGATGCGACTTCAAGCCGTCCGTGAGCTTGGCATCAGATTGCCGGCCGCTACGCGCATCCCGGCCACGCGGGTCGCGGCGCTGGCCCGGTTCGCCGGCGCCGCCAAGGCTAGCGCGATCCTGCGCTTGCCCGTGCCGCGCCGCCTGGCCACCTTGGTCGCGTTCGTGCACTGTCTTGAAGCATCGGCGCAGGACGACGCTCTCGAAGTGCTCGAAGTCATCCTGCGAGAGCTTTTCGGTGACGCCGTGAAGGCCGACAGAAAATCCCGCCTCCGATCGCTCAAAGACCTTGACGAAGCGGCGGCCATCCTCGCCAGCGCTTGTCAAATGCTGCTGGACGATACTGTGTCGGATGCCGAACTACGCAAGCAATTGTTCGCGCGGATTTCACCAGATGCGCTCGCGCTGGCCCTTGCCGGCGTCAACAAGCTGATTCGGCCGACCGACAACGTGTACTACCAAGAGCTGGATGCCAAGTACAAGACCGTGCGGCGCTTCTTGCCCGCGCTGGCCGAACACATTCAGTTTGGCGCGAATGCCGCAGGAGAGCCGTTCATCGCCGCATTCGCCTGGCTCCGCGCCAACATGACGGTGAAGCGTCCCGGTAACGACGCGCCGCGCGACATCATCACCAAGCCGTGGCGACGCCATGTGCTGCGCGAGGATGACGTTATCGACTTCCACGCTTACACTTTCTGCGTTTTGTCCGAATTGCGTATCGCGCTGCGCCGGCGCGACGTGTTCGTGGCCCCGAGCTGGCGTTACGCCGATCCGCGCGCCGGCCTGCTCGACAGCGCCGAATGGGAATCCACGCGTCCGATCATTTGCCGCACGTTAGGCCTGTCGGCGGCGCCGGGGCCGACCTTGACCGCGCTGGCCGATGAACTGGACCGTACCTACCAGGGGGTCGCCGCCAGGTTGCCCGACAACCCGGCCGTGCGCTTCGACAAGGTGGACGACAAACAGGAACTGGTACTTAGCCCGTTGGACAAGATGGATGAGCCGGCGTCACTGATCGCGTTGCGCGCCAAGGTCATGGCCATGTTGCCCCGCGTCGATTTGCCAGAACTGATTCTGGAGATTGCGGCGCGCACTCGTTTTACCGACGCCTTCACCCACATATCGGAGCGCACCGCGCGCGCTTCCGATCTGCATGTGAGCATCTGTGCGGTCCTGATGGCCGAGGCCTGCAACACGGGACCGGAGCCGCTGATTCGCGGCGACGTGCCGGCGCTTAAGCGGGACAGGTTGTCCTGGGTGGACCAGAACTATCTGCGCGATGACACTATCACGGCGGCGAACACCTTGCTCGTTGCCGCGCAAAGCCGTTTGACGCTGGCCGGCGTGTGGGGCGGCGGCGAGGTCGCTTCGGCCGATGGCATGCGCTTCGTGGTGCCGGTAAGGTCAGTCCATTCCGGGCCGAATCCGAAATACTTCGGCGTCGGGCGCGGCGTGACCTGGTCCAACTTGATCTCGAACCAGTTTTCCGGACTGAACGACATCACGGTACCGGGCACGCTGCGCGACAGCCTCGTTCTGCTGGCAGTCGTCCTGGAACAGCAGACCGACCTTCAGCCAACCCAAATCATGACCGACACGGGCGCCTACAGTGATGTGGTTTTTGGTCTATTTCGCCTGCTTGGCTACCGATTCAGCCCACGCCTGGCCGATGTCGGCGGTACACGCTTCTGGCGGATCGACCCGAAGGCCGACTACGGAATGCTCAATTCTGTATCCGGACACAATATCAGCTTGCAAAAAATCGAACCGCATTGGGACGACATGCTGCGCCTGGCCGGCTCGCTCAAGCTCGGCCGGGTACCGGCAGCGGGCATCATGCGCACACTCCAGGTGGGTGAGCGGCCGACCCGACTGGCCCAGGCCATCGCAGAGTTCGGCCGCATCGACAAGACCTTGCACACGCTAACGTACATCGATGACGAAGCCAAGCGCCGAGGCACACTGACCCAACTCAACCGTGGCGAAGGGCGGCACAGCGTCGCACGCGCCGTTTTTCACGGTAAGCGTGGCGAGCTGCGGCAGCACTACCGAGAAGGGCAGGAAGACCAGCTAGGTGCGCTTGGCTTGGTGCTCAACATGATCGTGCTGTGGAACACAAGCTACATGGAGGCGGCTTTGACTCAGTTGCGCGCGGACGGCTTTGAGGTCCGGGATGAGGACGTGGCCAGGCTGTCGCCTTTGCTGCATGAGCACATCAACATGCTGGGCCGGTATTCGTTCTCGGTGCCGGACGCGGTGGCCAAAGGTGAGCTGCGGCCTTTGCGCAACCCGGCCAACGATGAGTAGAGAGGCCAGCCGGGATAAAGCCAGAAATGACACATAGGAGGGGTTGCCGAGCTGTCATTTGCAGTTAGTGTGAGCCGGTGAACATGGAATGCGAGCCAGCGCTGTCAAATTGCAAGCTCATTTGCAGATAGTGTGAGTACGGCCACATTTTCCTTTGCAGTTAATCCGAGCTGAAATTAGCGTCAAACGCGAGCACATTCTGCTCAAACCATAATTGAGGGCACAAGCATGACTTCAAGACTCGCCCCCTGGCAGTCATTAAGGACCCGCGCCACGGCGTTTACGCTGCTGGTTTTTGTGCTGGGCATTTGGGCGATGTCGGCCTATGTCAGCAGCGGCATGCAGGCAAATTTGGAGCGGCTGCTGGGCGAGCAGCAATTGTCGGTGGCTACGGCGATGGCCCAACAGGTCGACCGGGAGATGACCACCCGCATGCAGGCCCTGCGCACCATTGCCAAAGAGATGGATGCCGAGCTGCTGCGCAGCCCCTCGGCCGTGCAGGCCTTCCTGGAGCAGCGCCCCCTGCTGCCGCTGCTATTCAATGGCGGCGCCTGGGTGGCTGGCCTAGATGGCACCGCCATGGCCGAAATGCCGAGCTCAGCCAATCACGTGGGCATAAATTTTATGGGCCGGGATTACATGCTGGCAGCGCTCAAGGAGGGCAAGGAAGCCATTGGTAAACCGGTCATGGGCGGAGCGCTCAAAGCCCCCGCTTTCGCCATGGCCGTGCCCGTACGCGATGCCCAGGGCAAGGTGATTGGTGCGCTTGTTGGAGTCACCAATTTGGGAGAAATCAGTTTTCTGGATAACCTGAGGCTCAACCCGTATGGCAAGACGGGCGGGTATTTGCTGATTCACCGGCAGTCGCGGCAAATCATCACGGCCACTGATCCGAAACGCATCATGGAGGTGCTGCCAGCGCGGGGTATCCACCGCTTTGTGGACCGTAACATCGCGGGTTACGAGGGTTATGGGCTGCTAGTCAACGCGCTGGGTGAGGAACAGTTGGCCTCGGTGAAGCAGCTTCCTGCGTGGGGCTGGTACATCTTGCTTGGCTTACCCACCGCAGAAGCCTTGGCCCCTATGCAAGAGCTTCAACAAAACCTGCTTCAGGCCACGCTGCTGTTCGCCCTGTTTACCGGCGCGATAATCTGGTGGGCATTGCGCCGCCAGCTCGCCCCCTTGGTAGTCACAGCGGAGGCCATGGTCTCCCTGGCTGATACCAAGCAAAACCCAGCGCCCTTACCCGAGCGCCAGCCCGGCGAGATCGGCCAGCTGGTGGCGGCCTTCAACAAGATTGTGCAAACCTGGACGCAGCGCGAGGCAGCGCTCACAGACAGCCAGCAGAACCTGGCCATCACGCTCAACTCAATCGGTGATGCGGTCATTGCCACCGATGCGACCGGTTTGATTGTCCGCATGAACCCGACGGCCGAGCGCTTAACTGGCTGGGCGCTGGCGGAGAGCGTTGGTCGACCCTCATCTGAGGTGTTGCATCTCATCAATGCCGAGACGCGTGAGGCGGTGACCGACCCGATACAACGGGTGATAACACTCGGTCAACCGGTCGGCCTTGCCGCCCCCACCATATTGCGGGACAAGGGCGGTCAGGAATGCCAGATTGCTGACAGCGCCGCGCCCATTCGGGATGCTGACGGCCAGGTCGTTGGCGTGGTGCTCGTGTTTAGCGATGTATCGGAAAAATACCACATCGAGAAATCCTTGCGACACCGACAGATCATGATGGAGCGCACGGAAAATATGGCGCATCTGGCCAGTTTTGAGTTGGACATCGATGCCAACATCACGACCTGGTCGCCAGAAATGTTTCACATTTTCGGCCGCGACCCGGCTTTGGGCAGTCCGAACCTGCAGGGGCAGGCCGAGTTGTTCACACCGCAGTCCGCGCAAAAACTGCTGGATGCGGTTGACAAGGTGGTGTCGGACGGCACGCCCTACGAACTCGAGCTGATGACTCTGCAGCCCGATGGAGAGCAGCGAGCCTGCTTAGTCAAAGGTTTTCCGGAGCGCGATGACAGCGGGCGTGTGGTTCGCTTGACCGGACTAGTGCAGGACATCACCGAGCGCAAAGAGTATGAAAACCAGTTGAAGTACCTTGCCCACTTTGATGCGCTGACCAAACTACCAAACCGGGTGTTGTCGGCGGATCGCCTGCAGCAGGCAATGGCGCAGGAGAAGCGGTGCGGCCGACAGTTGGCGGTGGTCTACCTGGATCTAGATGGATTCAAGGCCATCAACGATCGCCACGGACATGCAACCGGCGATCAGGTGCTCATCACCGTGTCGAAGCGGATGATGGAGACGTTGCGCAAGGGTGACACGCTGGCGCGCCTGGGCGGCGACGAGTTTATGATTGTGCTGGTCGGTCTGGAAGACACGTCTGCCAGCGCGCCGCTGCTCAACCGGCTGCTAGCGGCAGTGGCCGAACCGGTGCAGGTGGGAGTGCTGAGTCTCCAGGTCTCGGCCAGTCTGGGCGTCACCTTCTACCCGCAGGCGCAAGACATCGAACCCGATCAACTTTTGCGCCAGGCCGATCAGGCCATGTACCACGCCAAACTGGCCGGCAAAAACCGCTATCAAATCTTCGATGCCGCGCAAGACAGCCACGTGCGCTTCCAGCACGAAAGCCTGGCACGCATCCGCCTGGCACTGGCGCTACGCGAATTCGTGCTGCACTACCAGCCCCAGGTCAACATGCGCAACGGCAAAATCATCGGTGCCGAGGCACTCATCCGCTGGCAACACCCTGATAAAGGGCTGCTTGCGCCGGCCGTGTTCCTGCCGGTAATCGAAGACCATTCGCTGGCCGTGGACGTGGGCGAATGGGTGATTGACACGGCCTTGACTCAAATCGAGCTCTGGCACGCCGCCGGGATAGACCTGCCCGTCAGCGTCAACATCGGCGCACGCCAGTTGCAGCAAAATGACTTTGTGGCGCGACTGCAAGCCATCCTGGCAAATCACCCGCATGTCGATCCAACGTACCTGGAGCTTGAAGTGCTGGAGACCAGTGCGCTGGCAGACATAGCGCAGGTGGGGCAGGTGATCGATGATTGCGCCAAGATTGGCGTGATGTTTGCCCTGGACGACTTTGGCACTGGCTACTCGTCACTCACTTACCTCAAGCGACTGCGCGTGGCGCGAATCAAGATCGACCAGAGCTTTGTGCGCGACATGCTCAAAGACCCGGACGATCTGGCCATTTTGCAGGGCGTGATCGGTCTGGCGGCAGCCTTCAAACGCGAAGTGATTGCTGAAGGGGTGGAGACCGTGGCGCACGGCACCCTGTTGCTGCAACTAGGCTGCGAGCTTGCTCAGGGCTACGGCATCGCCCGCCCCATGCCACCAGAGCAAATGCCCGCCTGGGCAGCTGCTTGGCAGCCTGATGCCGCTTGGTGTGCGTTGCGGTGAGCTGCGGCCTTTGCGCAACCCGGCCAACGATGAGTAGAGCGGCCAGCCGGGATAAAGCCAGAAATGACACATAGACGCGAAAGCAATTAATGGCCAATTTTTAATGCGATGTTAATGGCCAATTTTTAATGCGATGCCACTCTGGCCATCCCGCGTTCAATCGTGGTTTTCCCTTAACCCGGTTTTTCGTTCCACTGCACCTCAAACCCCAGATCCACAGCACCGCATGGCGGCCGCGCAAGCGGTCGATCAGCGCGAACAGGCGCGTACGCTGGAGCGGCTCGAACAGGCGGGGAAGCGTCAGCTTGGCGTAGGCCGGAACAGCGTGCGGCCGTGGGGGAGTGCGTGTTCTGATTGCGCGTGTAGCCATGGTCTCTCTGTCGTTCAGGGCCCGAAGGCGTATACAATACACGGGCTCACAGCGCCATCGCCGTAGTTTTCCTTACCGCCCGGGGGCCGGAGCGGATCTCCATTCTCTCAAAACCATGGCAATTTTCAAAACAGAAAACCTGGCCCTGCTCGATCGGCAGCGCGCTTTGCCGGACCCGCGCCACACCGTCATGCTGGTCGATGACATGGACGCCAACGTGTCGGTCATGGCGGCAATCCTGCGCCCGCACTTTCATTTGGTCGAAGCACGCGACGGCCAGGAAGCCCTGCGTCTGATCGGCGCGCTGCCGCCGTCGCAGGAACTGGCGTGCATCGTCAGCGATCACCGCATGCCGCGCATGAGCGGCGTGCAGCTGTTCGAGCGCACCTCGGTCATGCTGCCCGATACCCTGCGCATCCTGGTGACGGCTTACCTCGACCTCGATGCTATCGTCGATGCGGTCAATGCCGGCCAAATTTATCGCTTCATCGCCAAGCCATTCGACGCCAGCGGTTTCCTGCTGGCGGTGCGGTGCGCGGTGGCCACTTTCGAGCATCGCCGCCTGCTGGACGCGTATCACCGCGCGCTGCAAGACGCGTCGCCGGTCCTTCCGGCAGCGGCGACGGCACTGCGCGAGCAGGCCCTGGCGGCGCGCGCAAGCCTGGCCGCGCTGGAAGCGCAGGCGCGGGCCACGCTGCCCACATGACATATCGGTAATCGATCGGTAATTCCCAGCGGCCTAGAATGCGCCGACAACAAGAGGAGACCGATGAATACCATTACTTTATCAATCGCGGCCGGCATTGGCGCGTCTGTCCTGGGGGCGTCCTTCGCGCAGGCGGCAGGCGCCATCGTCGGCGTGCACGCGGCAGCGCCGCAGGTGATCGTGGTCGAACTGCAAACCGCCACCACCAACGAAGCCGGCGGCACGGCCACCCGGCCCGATGTACTCGACCTGGCCCTGTCCAAATGGACGGTCAACGGCCAGGCGGCGCTGGGGATCAGCCGCATGTCGACACCGTACGACGAGCAAAAGGCGCTGGCCACCACGAGTCCCAACCTGTTCCCGGTGACGGTGCGCCACAAGATCTATCTGCGGCTCGACAAACCGCTGGCCCAGGGCCAGCCGTACACCATCGCCACGCCGTACGGCGCGACGCGGCTGGCTTTCGACAGCCGCGTCACCTACTGCGAATCGATCAAGGTCAACCAGACCGGCTACAGCAAGCTGGCCAGCTCGCGCTTCGCCAATTTTGGCGCGTACCTGGGCGACGCCGGCTCGCTCAAGCTGCCCGCCGGGTCGCGCTACGAGGTGATCGATGAACGAAGCGGCAGGACGGTGCTGGGCGGCGAACCGCAATACATCAAGGACGATACCGCAATCGCCAGCGCCAGCTCCGGCGAGCATGTCTACCGACTGCGGCTCGACCAGTTGGTCGAGGGCGGCCCTTACTTCGTGTCGGTGCCCGGTTGCGGGCGTTCGCGCTCGTTCGCGATCGGCGACGACGCCAGCCGCAAGATCGCCTATGTTTCGGCGCGCGGCCTGTATCACCAGCGTTGCGGCACGGCGCTCAAGCAGCCGTACACGCGCTACACGCGCGAAATGTGCCACGCCACCGTGGCCGATACACGCACGCCGTGGGTGTCGACGCCGGTGCTTTCGGTGCCGGACAACGCGCTCATGAAGCCGCTGATCGGCGGCCATCACGACGCCGGCGATTTTGACCGCCGCCCGATGCACACCATCATTCCGATCCTGATGCTGTCGTATTTCGACGCCTTCCCCACCCACTTCGTCGACCGCCAATACAACATTCCGGAGTCCGGTAACGGCATTCCCGATTTCGTCGATGAAGCCCTGTGGGCAGTGCTGTCGTGGGAAAACCTGCAGGTGATGGACACCCACGATTCGCAGTTCGGCGGCGTTCGCGCCGGCACCGAAATGAACCGTCATCCGGCCTACGGCGTGCACAGCGCGGCCAGCGATCCCGGGCGCTACGGCACCTGGGCGGTCAGCGAAGAAGTCACGGCGCTGTCGGCCGGGATCTTCGCCCACGCCGCCCGCGTGATCCGCCCGCACGATGGCGCGCGCGCCGACGCCCTCGTGCAACGCGCCCGGCTCGCCTGGAGATATCTGGAAAAGACCGCGGCACCGGGAGCTGCCAAGGCACGCTTCATGTATCCCGCGCTGCAGCTGTACCTGGCCACCGGCGAGGCACGCTATCACACCCTATTCAAGAACGCTGCGCAGGCCATCGTCGTCAGGGATGGCACCTGGCCCGAGCAGTATTTACCCGGCAATGCCAGCGCCGCGGTGCAGAGCGCGCATTTCGTCAGCTACCTGACGGCGCATGGCCGCGCGGTCGATCCGGCATTGACGCAGGCGCTCAAGGACCGCATCGTCTACTTCGCAGATCGCGGCGGCTACGTCGGACCGGCACCGGAAAGTCAGGCCTACCCGCAGGGCGCCACCAAGTTCCTGTCATGGGGTGCCACCACGACCCAGGGAAAATATGCCGACGTGTACGCGTTCGCGTCCCTGTTTGCGGCGAATGACGCCAGGAAGCAGACCTACATCAATGCGGTCAGCCAGTATGCCGACTTCTCGCTGGGGCTCAATCCCTTGGGACGCTCGTTCGTGACCGGGCTGGGAACGGACACGCCGCAAAGTCCGGCGCATCTCGATTCGTACTTCACCAAGTACGGACTGGCGGATGGCGCCGGCGCCGATCCGCACCTCAAGGCGATCGGCAATGTGCCGGGGATCGTGGTGTACGGGCCGACCGAGGGACGCAGCGGCGCGGCGTATCAGACGGCGGTAAGCAACAAGCTGTATCCGTCGTGGGACCGGTTGCCAGTCCTGCGGCGCTGGGGCGACGGCTGGTCACTCATTAACAGCAATGAGTTCAGTACCTGGGAGACCATGGTGTGGAATGCGGCGATGCACGGTTTCCTGTACAACGCCAGCCAGGACCCGAAGGCGACCAGCACGCCGGCCGAATGCGATGGCGCGACGTGTGCGCAGACAAAACCGAACGCCTGCGTGATCGAACCGGCAACGGGCGCGCTGGCGTTGAGCGCACTGGCGAACAATATCGTGTGCGTGCAGCGTACCGATAACTGGGCGCAGCAGCGTGTGGTGAACGGGAAGGCGCGGTTTGCCACACCAAGGGCTGCGCCGGGCACGCGCGTGTATGGGTTCAGCGGGATGAACAGCTATGGAGCGTGCACCACCAAAGTGGCGCAGCTGACTTGCGAGATGCCTTAATACCTGCCGCCCCCGCGCCAGGGCGGCGCGGGGGCGGCAGGGGACTAACTCAGGTTTTCGAGGCGGATCTTGACGACCTTGCCCACCACCGTACCGAGTGCTTCGATCTTGCCGATCGCCGCATCGATGTTCTTTTCCTGCGTCTGGTGCGTCAGCATGATGATGTCGGTGCGCGTTTCGCCTTCGCCCGGTTCCTTCTGCAGCACCGCATCGATCGAAATCCTGGCGTCGGCCAGGATACGCGTCAGGTCGGCCATCACACCGAGTTGGTCCTTCACATACACCCGCAGGTAGTAGCTGGTGGTGATCTCGGACATCGGCAGGATCGCCACGTTGGTCATCTGGTTCGGCTGGAACGCCAGATGCGGCACGCGGTATTCCGGATCGGCCGTCGCCAGGCGGGTGATATCGACCAGGTCGGCGATCACCGACGACGCCGTCGGCTCGGCGCCCGCGCCCTTGCCGTAGTAAAGCGTGGCGCCAACCGCGTCGGCCTGCACCAGCACCGCGTTCATCGCCCCTTCCACGTTGGCGATCAGGCGCTTGGCGGGAATCAGGGTCGGATGCACGCGCAGTTCGATCCCTTCCACGCCATCAACCACGGTGCGCTTGGTGATGCCCAGCAGCTTGATGCGGTAGCCCAGCTGCTCGGCGTAGCGGATGTCGACCGCCTGCAGGCTGCTGATGCCTTCCACGTGCGCCTTGTCGAACTGCACCGGGATGCCGAACGCGATCGACGCGATGATGGTCGCCTTGTGCGCGGCGTCCACGCCTTCGATGTCGAAGGTCGGATCG
This sequence comes from Massilia sp. DJPM01, assembly GCF_030348125.1. Taxonomy (NCBI): domain Bacteria; kingdom Pseudomonadati; phylum Pseudomonadota; class Betaproteobacteria; order Burkholderiales; family Oxalobacteraceae; genus Massilia; species Massilia sp. DJPM01. Next base: position 103,578 of record NZ_JAQOZV010000019.1, on the reverse strand, counting down.
GCTTCGGCGTAGCCCAGTTCCTGCGCCTGTTTCAGCACGGTGGCGAAGTCCAGCCCCTTGTCGCGCATCTCGGACAAGATGAAGTTGGTGGTGCCATTGATGATGCCGGCCACCGATTCGATGCGGTTGGCGGTGAGGCCTTCGCGCAGCGCCTTGATGATCGGGATGCCGCCCGCGACCGCCGCCTCGAACGCCACCATCACGCCCTTGGCCTGGGCCGCCGCAAAAATCTCGTTGCCGTGCAGCGCCAGCAGCGCCTTGTTGGCGGTGACCACGTGCTTGCCGTTGTTGATCGCCTTGAGCACCAGGCTCTTGGCGATGCCGGAGCCGCCAACCAGTTCGACCACGATGTCGATGTCGGGATGGTTGACCACCAGTTCAGGGTCGTTCACCACCTCGCAGTCGGTGCCCACGATGCCGCGCGCGCGCTCCACATTGCGCACCGCGACCATCGCAATCTCGATGCCGCGGCCGGCGCGGCGCCGGATTTCTTCCTGGTTGCGTTTGAGGACGTTAAAGGTGCCGGCACCAACTACGCCGAGGCCGATCAGGCCGATTTTGATGGGTTTCATAGTCTTTATCTGGAAGAGGTATCAGCCGCGCCCGTGGCGGCGTCGGTAGCCGTCAAGGAAGCGCGCAATGCGGCCGCAAGCGTCGGTCAGGTCGTCGGAATTGGGCAGGAATACGAGACGGAAGTGATCCGGCGCGATCCAGTTGAAGCCCGTTCCCTGGACCACCAGGACTTTTTCTTCGGCCAGCAGGTCGTAGGCAAACTGCTGATCATCCGCGATCGGGTACATCACGGGGTCGAGGCGCGGGAACATGTACAGCGCAGCTTTTGGCTTCACGCAGGTCACGCCCGGAATATCGGTTAAGAGTTTGTGCGCCATGTCGCGCTGGCGCAGCAGGCGTCCGCCGGGACCTACCAGGTCGTTGATGCTCTGGTAGCCGCCCAGCGCGGTCTGGATCGCGAACTGGCCCGGCGCATTGGCGCACAGGCGCATCGAGGCCAGCATGTTCAAGCCATCGATGTAATCCTTGGCGTGGCGTTTTTCGCCCGACACCACCATCCAGCCGGCGCGGTAGCCGCAGGAACGGTAGTTTTTCGACAGGCCATTCAGGGTGATGAACAGCACATCGTCGGCCAGCGCGGCGATCGAGTCGTGCTGCTCGCCGTCGTACAGGACCTTGTCGTAGATTTCGTCGGCCAGGATGATCAGCTGGTGCTGGCGCGCCAGCTCGATGATCTCCAGCAGGATCTCGCGCGGATACAGCGCGCCGGTCGGGTTGTTCGGGTTGATCACCACGATCGCCTTGGTGTTGCTGGTGATCTTGCGGCGCATGTCGTCGATGTCGGGGAACCAGCCGGCCTGCTCGTCGCAGATGTAATGCACCGGGTTGCCGCCCGACAGGCTCACGGCCGCGGTCCACAGCGGGTAATCCGGGGCCGGGACCAGCACTTCGTCGCCGTTATTAAGCAAGCCGTTCATGGCCATGACGATCAGTTCCGACGCGCCATTGCCGAGGTAAATGTCTTCGATGGTCACGCCGCTGATGTGCTTGCTCTGCGTGTAGTGCATGACCGCCTTGCGCGGCGCGAACATGCCTTTCGAGTCGGTGTAGCCGGCGGCGCCGTGCATATTGAGGATCATGTCTTGCACGATCTCGTCAGGCGGGTCGAAACCGAACACGGCCAGGTTGCCGATGTTGAGCTTGATGATCTTGTGGCCTTCTTCCTCCATCTGCTTGGATTTCTCCAGCGCGGGGCCGCGGATTTCGTAGCAGACGTCGTCGAGCTTGTTCGATTTCAGAATCGGTCGCAAAATATTTCCCTGTTCAGTGGCGCTTTGTTGCAGTGCGAAAAATACCCATTCTGCCGAAAGGAGGCGATTTAATCAACCTGAGGTTTGCGGCAAAGTGGGCAAAAACCCGTGAAATGGTGTCGCTTTGGCGTATGTTTCGTGAAAATTCGCGGTTTACTGGACTTTGTGGCATGCTAACGCCACGCGCAGCGCCCGAGTGCCCTGCATCACCTTTTCAGTGCCCATGCCATGAAGCTCCATTCCAGCACCACCCAACAATACCAGACCGTGACCGGTTACGACCAAACCGGGGTCGAAATCAACGCCCAGCGCTTCGATTACAGCCTGCTGGTGATGCCCGAGACGCCGCCGCGCGCCTGGGACGTCCCCGATTTCGATGCGCTCACGGCCGAGCATTTCGAGAAAATCGAACAGGACAAGCCGGACGTGGTCATTCTCGGCACCGGCGCGCGCCAGCGCTTCGTGCATCCGAAGCTGATCGCCGCGCTGCTGGAGCGGCGCATCGGCTGCGAGTGCATGGATAACAAGGCGGCCTGCCGGACGTACAACATCCTGATGGGCGAGGGGCGCAAGGTGACGCTGGCGCTGATCCTGGGCGAGGCACGATAGCATTCGCAAGACCGCTACCGCCCAATCCGTCGTTTCTGGCAGTGCCAGGAACGACGAATCGCAGGCTAGCGGCAGCGGCGATGATTGATCAGTTCTTGCAATCGGACACCCCGCCCCCATATATTGTCCGCCCAAACACGTTTCCCCCTCCCCTGTTGCGCTGCGGGGTATAAAATCAGCGCTGACTCACCTTCAGGAGAGAACCTGTGGCTGATAGCCAAACTGCAGCACCTTATACCGATTTCTCCGCCGTCATGACGGGCGACAAGCCGTTCCAGCTGTCCGGCCGCCCTGCCCGTTACACCGTGCTGTACTTTTACCCAAAAGACAATACGCCCGGCTGCACCACCGAAAGCATCGCTTTCCGCGAGCTGCACGCGCAGTTCCAGCAAGCCGCTACCGAAATCTACGGCATCAGCCGCGATTCGCTGCGCTCGCACGATGGCTTCAAATCCAAGCTCGGCCTGCCGTTCGAACTCATTTCCGACCCCGAGGAAGCCGTGTGCCTCCAGTTCGGTGTGATGAAAATGAAGAATATGTACGGTAAGCAAGTGCGCGGCATCGAACGCAGCACGTTTGTAATTGACGCTGATGGTAAATTAATGAAAGAATGGAGAGGCGTGAAAGTCCCTAATCACGCCGAGGACGTGCTTGAATTTATCAAGAGCCAAGCTTGACAAGGACTGCTCGCATCCAGGGAACCCTGTCGATCAACCCGCAGCAGAACCCGATTACACCAGACATTTTGAGTCACACCTGCCGTTTTCCGCATCATCCCAATCTGGCGGCCTGCCGGCCCGGCCACTATGCCGGGCCCGACCACCACCCCCTTAGTTCGCACAGCCGCATCGAGCCCGCCGCCACCAGCGCCGCCTGCGCCGACGCCTCCGGGCTATCCTCCTGCACCTTTTTAGATTGAGACCCTGATGCCACTGCCAAAAATCCCCACCAAGCCAGCCACCCTGCTGCTGGCCGAAGATTATCCAAAAGCCGACCGCAGCAAGCCCGCCGCCGTGCAGGCCGCCAAGCCGAAACTGAGCGCGGTCGCCGAGATCGCCGCCGAGCCGGTTGCCAAGGCGCCGGCCAAAACCACGCGCGCCAAGGCACCGGCCAAGCAAGCCGCCCTGGTCGCTCCGCCGCCGGCGCCACTGGTTTCCTCGCCGCTGGTGATGGAAACCCCGGTCGCCAAACCTGCCAGCCGCGGCAAGGAAAAGCAGCCGCTCGACCTGGAAGCGCCGCACCCGGCCAAGCACAAGGCGGTCGAGATGACGGTCAAGTCCTCCACCAGCCGCAATGCCGACCAGACTGGCAAGACCAAGATGTTCGTGCTCGACACCAACGTGCTGATGCACGATCCTTCGTCGCTGTTCCGTTTCGAAGAGCACGATGTCTACCTGCCGATGATGACCCTGGAAGAGCTCGACGACCACAAGAAGGGCATGTCCGAAGTGGCGCGCAATGCACGCCAGGTCTCGCGCACGCTCGACGCGCTGGTCGGCAGCATCGACGATGGCGCCATCGAAAACGGCATTCCGCTGGCCAAGCTGGGCAACAAGGATGCCAAGGGCCGCCTGTTCTTCCAGACGCGCCTGCAGAGCGGCCCGACCCTGCCCGAAGGCCTGCCAGTCGGCAAAGCCGACAACCAGATCCTGGGCGTGGTGCGCAACCTGGAAGCGGAGCAGCCGGGCCGCGCCATCGTGCTGGTGTCGAAAGACATCAACATGCGCATCAAGGCGCGCGCGCTGGGCTTGCCCGCCGAAGACTACTTCAACGACCACGTGCTGGAAGACAGCGACCTGCTGTACTCGGGCATCGTGCAGTTGCCGGACGACTTCTGGAACAAGAACGGCAAGGACATGGAATCCTGGCAGGAGAACAAGAACGGCGTCTCCTCGACCTTCTACCGCGTCACCGGCCCGACCATGCTGACCTTGCTGGTGAACCAGTTCGTGTACCTGGAACCGAAGAATGGCGAAGCGCCGTTCTACGGCCAGGTCAAGCAGCTCAATGGCAAGACCGCCGTGATCCAGACCCTGCGCGACTTCAGCCACAACAAGAACAACGTGTGGGGCGTCACCGCGCGCAACCGCGAGCAGAACTTTGCGCTGAACCTGCTGATGAATCCGGAATGCGACTTCGTCACCCTGCTCGGCCAGGCCGGTACCGGCAAGACCTTGCTGGCCTTGGCGGCCGGCCTGGCGCAGGTACTCGAAACCAAGCTGTATAACGAAATCATCGTCACCCGCGTCACGGTGCCGGTGGGCGAAGACATCGGCTTCCTGCCGGGTACCGAGGAAGAGAAGATGGGGCCGTGGATGGGCGCCTTCGACGACAACCTCGAAGTGCTCAACAAGTCCGATTCGGATGGCGGCGAGTGGGGTCGCGCGGCAACGCAAGACCTGATCCGCTCGCGCATCAAGATCAAGTCGCTCAACTTCATGCGCGGCCGCACCTTCGTGAACAAGTTCCTGATCATCGATGAAGCGCAAAACCTGACGCCGAAACAGATCAAGACCCTGGTCACGCGCGCCGGTCCCGGCACCAAGATTCTGTGCCTGGGCAATATCGCGCAGATCGACACGCCTTACCTGACCGAAGGTTCGAGCGGCCTGACCTACGTGGTGGACCGCTTCAAGGGCTGGTCGCACAGCGGCCACGTGACCCTGGCGCGCGGCGAACGTTCGCGCCTGGCCGACCACGCGAGCGAAGTGCTGTAACACGCCGCGTTCCGACCAGCCGCACCCGTCAAAACGGCCCCTGTCCAGTCATCTGGACAGGGGCCGTTTTCTTTTGGCGCGCGCTACCTCACTTCGCAATCGACCGCTGCCGCCTTGCCCGGCACGCTGGCGTTTTGCGCACCCGGCGCCAAAAGCGTGCTGAACGCCGGCGGCGGCGTGAACTTGAGGCCCGGATTGACGGGCATCATGACCGGCGGCTTGAGCGGACTGGCGGTATAGCCAAACTGCCCGGCCGAAAAATTCATGCTGCCGCCGGTATTCGACATCGAAATCGCCCCATCGATCACCGACACATACAAACCAGGGGGCAGCCCCGCCGGCGTGCGCACTGCCGATGGCGCGCCCGGTGCAGTCATGCCAACCTTGCTTGTCGGCACATACTGCGCAGTGAAGGTGGTGCCGCGAATGCCGATGGTGGCGCTGGGCGTCTTGAGCGAAAACTTTTCCTTGTTGCGCTTGCCCAGCAAGCCGGTCAGCGAGCGCAGTCCGCCCTTGATCAGGCTGAAGCTGGCGCTGTCGGCGTCCGGCTTGGCGGCCTCGTAAGCGAAGGCCTCCACCTTGAACGTGGTGCCCGGCTGCAAGGTGATTTCGCTGTTGTCGATGAAGCGGATCTGGGCGTAGGTGTTCTTTTCGGACACCAGGGTATCGCCCTGCTCCACTTCCGACTTCAAGCCCAGCACCTTGACGCTGCCATCGGCCTTCTTGACCATCAGCGGACCGCTCAGGTTGACGATGGTACCGGCCACCTGCGCCGCCCACGCCAGTCCGAACGAGGTCGCCAGCCAGACACCCGCGAGCGCCTTAGTTGCAATACGTCTTTTTGCGCAGTTCACTCGCGTCTCCTTTAATCGTGCTCGTATCGGCGGTTTTGATGCCGGCTTTCTTGCTGTCCGTTTTTTCCGGCGCCTTGCTGTCGGCGGACGGCGTCACGCTGTTGATGACGTTGATCGTGTTGACGATGACTTCCTTGACCACGCCGTCGGCGAGTTGCTGCGGCGGCGCCACCACCGTGCATCCGGCCAGCGCCGGATTGGCAACGCAGCTGTTCACCGGCGGCAGCACCACGCTGCAGCCTTGCAGGCCGGGACTGCCCACGCACTGGGCCAGGGTCGGCAGCACCACGCTGCAACCGGCTGCGCCCGGGGTGGCCACGCACTGGCCCAGGCCCGGCAGCACCACCGCGCAGCCGGGCGCCGATGGCGTGGCGACGCACTGCGCAAGCGGCGGCAAGACCGCCACGCAACCGGCCAGGCCAGGCGCCGCCGCGCACTGCGCCACGGTGGGCAAGACCACGTTGCAGGCCGCCAGCGATGGCGTCACCGTGCATTGCGCCAGGGTCGGCAACACCACCGAACAAGCGGGCGCGCCCGGATTGGCGACGCAGCTCTGCAAGCTCGGCAAGACTGCGCCACAACCCGGCAAGCCGGCATTGCCGACGCACTGGTTCAGGGTCGGCAGTACCACGTTACAACCCGGCACGGCCGGATTTGTTGCGCACTGCGCCAGGGTCGGCAGCACCACCGAGCAGCCGCTGGCGCCCGGATTGGCCACGCACTGGCTCAGCGAGGGCAGCACCACCGCGCAGCCCGGGGTGGCGGGATTGGCCACGCAGCGCGACAGCGATGGCAGCACCGCGCTGCAACCGGGCAGGCTGGTCGCGGAAATGCATTGGGCCAGGGTCGGCAGCACCGCCGCGCAACCGGCCTGGGTCGGCGCGGCCACGCACTGGGCCACGCTCGGCAGCACCACCGAGCAGCCGGGCAGGCCGGGACTGGCGCTGCACGCCGCCAGCGATGGCAGCACCACGCCGCAGCCGGCCTGGGTCGGGCTGGCGACGCAGGCGGCCAGGGTCGGCAGGACCGCCACGCAACCGGCGCGCGAGGGTGTCGCCAGGCAGGCGGCGAGGGTCGGCAGCACCGCCGCGCAGCCGTTGGTGGCGGGCGCGGCGATACAGGTAGTCAAACTCGGCAGCACTTGCGCGCAGCCGGGCTGGGTCGGATTGACGACGCACTGGGCCAGGGTCGGCAGCACCACGCTGCAGCCCGGGGTCGATGGCGCGCTGGTGCACACGGCCAGGGTCGGCAGCACCACGCTGCAACCGGCGGCAGTTGGCGTGGCGATACAGACCTTGAGCGATGGCAGCACCACGCTGCAACCGGCCGCGGCGGGGGTGGCGATGCAAGCGCTGAGCGCTGGCAGCACCACGCTGCAACCGGGGGCCGCTGGCGTCGCCACGCACTGGCTCAGGGTCGGCAACACCACGCTGCAGCCGGGCATGGCCGGATTGGCGGTACAGGCGTCGACGCTGGGCAGCACGGCGGCGCAGTAGGACAGCGTTGGATTGGCGCTACAGGCGCTCACCGCGTCGGCCAGCACCGTGCTGCAGCCGGCCAGGGTGGGCGTGGCGATGCAGGCGTCGAGCGTCGGCACTTTCCCCGGCACACCCGACACCGCGCCGCTGGTGCTGGCAATGGTGCCGGTGCCGCTGAGCGAGGCGGCGCTCACCGAAATATTGCCGGACGTGGCGCTGACGCTGCCATCGTTGACGATCGCGCCGGCCACCATCGAAATATTGCCTGCGCCGGAGGCCACGCTAGCGCTGGTGCCGATGGTCAGCATGCCGCCATTACCGGCTTGCAAGCCGATCGCGCCGCCATTCGATGCCACGCTGCCATTGATGGTCAGCGGACTCTCGGTCGACAGTTTGATCGGGCCGCCGAGGCTGCTCACGACGACCGGCATGGTTGTCACCGGCTCCTCCTTGAGCACGGTCATGCCGCCCTTGTTCGCAATCGTGATCGCGCCCATGTTGTTGCCGCCGTTCTGGGTGACGCTGCCGAGGTTGAGCGTGCCGGTATTGCTGATATTGATCGGCCCGGTGCTGCTCTCGATGGCGTTATTGGCCGTCAGGAAGGCCGTCTGGGTGTAAAACGGCGTCGACGCGGAGCCGGCCTGCTGCCGGGTCTGGATCCCGATCGCCGCGGCGCGCGCCGGCGCCGTGGCGCTGTTGCTGACGCTCTTACCGGACAGCACCAAGGCGCCCGGCGTGATGATCGGATCGCGCAGGTTGATGGCGCCGTCGCCGGCCTTGATCGCCAGCTTGCTGGTCGGTGTCAGGCTGGTCGACAGGTCGAGCGCGCCATTGATGTCGACCGCGCCGGTCTGCGCCAGTTCGCCGCCGATGGTCAGCTGGCGCGTAAAGATCTTGTTCAGCTCGCTTGTGTTCAGCCCCAGGCGCGCGCTCGCATCGAGCGCGTTGTTGCCGAGGTGAATATTGGTAGTGGGATTGCCGGGGCTGAGCACCACCAGGCCGCCGTTGCTGCCGGTGCCGGTGATGTTGGCACCGATGTTGATGTTATCCGACGCCAGCAGCACATGGTCGGCGCCGAGGGTGGCGCTGGAAGCGGTGCTGATCAGCCCGGCCCCGGCGCCGAAGCGTTCCAGCGCCAGCTTGCTGCCGGTGCCGGGTAACAGGGTGATCGGCGCGTTGAGGTCGATGTTGCCGCTGGTGCTCAGGCGCAGCAAGCGCGTTTCGGCCGGGGTGAACTGGCCGCCCAGCGCCGCGTAGACGCCGATCTTGCCGCCGTATCCGGCGCCGCCGATGGTCAGTTCCTGCGAATGAATCGGATTGAGGTCGAATGGCGACAGTTGCAGCACGCCGGTCATGGGCGCGCCGCTGGCGATCGCGATGTCGCGGCTGGCGCTGTACGGGCTGATGCTCACCGTCGGACGCTGCGCCAGCGCCGGCCCGATCAGGCCGCCGGGCATGCTGACATTGTCGGCCACGATGGCGATATCGCCGCCGCCATGCACGCTTCCGTTCGCCGCGAGCAGGAAGGTATCGACCGCAGTGACGGCCATGAAACCATCGCCGACGTCGACCAGGGCGCTGCCGGTGTTGCCGATCCTGACATTCTGGCCGCTGAGCGACAGCTTGCCGCCGCCAGTGCCGAGTGCGCCATTGATGGCCACGCTGCCGGTGCCGCTCGCGTACGGCGCGACGTTGGCGCTCAAGCTCAGGTCCCCGCCCGAGGTCGTGATGGCGGCATCGACGGCAATGTGATTGCCCGCTTCGACAGACAGTTTGCCGGTCGTGCCGCCAGGCCGCGTGATGGCGCCGTTGATCAGCACATCGTGGCGGGCCTGGATCGTGATATCGGTCGCCGGCGCCGCCGCGTTGAGCATCGCCGAATCGATCAAGGTCATGGTGTTGGCCGGGGTATCGGCAAATTCATCGACCGTGTCGAGCAGGTCGGTGCTGCCATTGGCGCCGATGGTCACGTCGTACGGGTCGAGCAGCCAGGTACCGTGCGCGCCGGTCTTGACACGGATGCCGTTCAGGTCCAGGTAGTGGCCCGAGGTTTCCACCCGGCCGCCCTTGCCGCCCGCAGCCGAAATGCTGCCGAAGGCGCGCGTGGCGCCATCCGACCACAGCACCACGGTGCCGCCGTCGCCGCTGCCGGTGGCGTCGGCCCGGATCGAGGCCGCCTTGCCCATCACCGTCTGCTGCGCATTGCGCACCAGTACGTTCTTGCCCTGGTAGCCGCCGCCGACCAGCACGCTGCCGCCGCCGGCTGCGCCGCTGGCATCGATGCGGGCGTCGCCGGTCAGGCCGACCCGCTCGCCCTGCACGCTGATCTCGCCGCCTTTGCCGGCCCCGGTGGCGCTGGTGACGCTGCCCGCTTCCAGCAGCGCATCGGCGCTCGCCTTGAACACGATCTTGCCGTTGGCGCCGACCTGGGCGCTGTTGGCGCTGACCAGCCCGCGCTGCCTGACGAGCGCGCCGTAGATGCCGATCTTGCCGCCCTGGGCGATCAGCTGTCCCAGGTTGAGCGCGGCGCTGGCCGGGCTTGATACCACCACGTGCAGGTCGGGATTGCTGGAATCGACCAGTTGCACGCTGTGGCCGGCCGCCAGCACCACCTCGCCCTGCGGCGAGGTGATGATGCCGCTGTTCTCGACATTGGGCGCGATCAGGAATACCTTGCCGCCGCCGGGCGTGGTGATCGCGCCCTGGTTGACGATGGCGCCGGCCGCCGGCGTTCCGTTGAAGTTGCGCTTGCCGGCCAGGAAGTCGGCATTCGAGAGATTCAGGGTCGAGGCGGCCAGGCCGCCCACATCGATGCGGGCGTCGCGCCCGAACAGGATGCCGTTCGGATTGATCAGGAATACCTGGCCGTTCGATTGCAGCGCGCCGAGGATGCGGCTGGGATCCTGCCCGCTGATGCGGTTGAGCACGGCGCTATTGGCATCTTGCTGGATAAAGCGCGTGATGTCGCCGGCCGCCACTGAAAAGCTCTGCCAGTTGATGATCGTGTTGGGCGTATTGGTAATCGAAAAGACATTACCCTGCTGCCCGAAGGTCGCCTGGCCGGCCACCACCTGCGGCGAGCCTGGCGCGGCGTGGGACGCGGGAACGCCGCCGAAGGCCAGCAGCAGCAGCAGCGACAAGGCCAGACAAGGACGCTTCAACAAGCGCGGAAGAGGGTTCTGGATCATCATTGGGTTCACCTTTAGTAGGCCAGGCCTACGCGCACATGTACTTTGTTCTTGTCGCTCACGCCGGCATCGCGGCGCAGCACGTGGCCGTAATCGATCTGCATATTGAGCGAATTGCCCATCGAAAAACGCCAGCCCAGGCCGGCGCTGGACACCGTGGCGCGCGCCGCTTCGCCCGGCAGCGCCTCATTGCGGCGGCCATGGGCGGCGTCGACAAAGCCCAGCACCCGGCACTGCCAGCGCTGGCGCGCGGCGCAGAAGTTGGGGCTGTAGACTTCCAGGTTGGCCAGCAAGCCCGAATCGGTGGACACGGCGCGCTCGTCAAACCCGCGCACCGAGGACGCGCCGCCGGCGCCGAACTGCTCGCCCGGAACCAGCGCGTCGCCGGTGAGCTGGCCGTTCAGCAGCGCGCGCAGTTGCCAGTCGGCGCCGAAAGCGCGGTTCAAGCCGGCTGCAAAGCGCGCCACGGTGTAGCCTGCCTTGGCGCCGGAACGGGTGCGCGCGAAATCGGCGCTGCCGCCTCGGCTGCCGCCCGGCACGTTGCGCACCAGTCCGGCCGAGAAGTTGACTTCCCCGCCGGCCAGCGGCGTGCTGGCCAGATACGTCACGCTGAGCGGATGGACGGTGATGTCGTTGCCAAAATTCTGGCCCGCGAGCAGCACGCTGTTCTTGTACGCCTTGTGGTCCAGGCCGTACACCAGACGCGGATCGAGGCTGCCGCGCCGCGCCAGGGTCTGGTTGTAGCGCAGCCCGGCCACCGTGCCCTTGCCGCTGACGGCCAGGTTGAAGATGCCGGCCGTGACCGCGCCCGAATCGATGTCCGAATAGCTGGCGTACAGGTCGAGCGAATCGCCCAGCTCGTAGAACGGCATGTGGTAGCCCGCACCGTACACGCTGACCTTGCCCGGTTCCTCGACCGTGGTGGTGTACTGCACGCTGCCCACATGGTCGCGTCCCCACAGGTTGGCGTGCTGAAGCACCACGCCGGCGTGGGTCTTGCCGGTTTGCCCGGTGCCGCTATTGTCGACGTTGAGCATGGCGCTCCACGGCTTGTCGTCGACCACCGCCAGGCGGGCATCGAGTTCATCGTCGGCGCTGCCGTTCTGCAAGTTCAGGCTGATCTTGCGGGCCGGATTGTCGTTGGCCATGCGCAGATTGGCCGACACGCGGTCCAGCTTGGGCGTCTGGCCCGGCCGCAGGGCCGGCAGGGCGCGCCGCACGTTGGCTTGGTCGACCACCTTGTTGCCGCTCACCAGGATGCGGCCGATTTTGGTTTGCACCACGTCCAGCCGCACCACGCCGCGATTGAGTTCCTGCTCCGGCAGGCGCACCGTGACCACCTGGTAGCCGCGCGCGTGGTATAGCGCTTCGAGCGCTTCGAGCGCGCGCTGGACATCGCCGAAATCGCGCCCGCTGCCGGCGAACGGTTGCAGCGCGGCATCGATCTCGGCGGCGGCGAGCAAGGTATTGCCGGCCACCTCGAAGCGGCCGATATCGAAGCGGATAGGATCGGTCGCGGCGGGTTCACTCCCCCAGGCCGCGCCCACGGCGGCGGCCAGCAAGGCGCCGGCGGCGAGACGAGAAAAAGGTCGGTTCATGAATGAGCTCTGCGGTGTGTTTTTATCGTTGGCATAGGTTCAACCCCGGAAAAAAGCAGTGGCAACGCGGCTTGCACTTGTCTGTCGAGTGTAATCGCGCTGTCTCGTACGGGTGAGAAATTCACGCCCGATCCGGCGGATTTCCGCGAAGCGTTGTATGGCGGAGTCAACAGACGTTGAGAGAATGACAAATGCGAGCCAAAACGATCACATGCGGCGCGCTATTTCGTGTCGAAAGTGGTAACACCATCCCAGCCCGGGGCCGGCGGCTTGGCGCGGTACAAGCCGATGCGGTCGAGGTAAAGCCGGTACAGGATGCAAGCAGGCTCGTCAGCAAGAAGCTGGTTGAGGATGACCTCGGCGGCGTCCCACTGCTGCGCGCGCACCAGCGCCAGTGCGTTGTGCCAGGTGGCCAGGCGCGCGCTGGCCGCGTCGTCCAGCGCACCCGCCGGCCCGAGCGGCTCGAAGATGGCGACCGGTTCGTGCTTGCCCTTGACCCGCACCAGGTCCAGTTCGCGCCAGGCGAATTGCGGCGCGGCGTGGCGAGTCGCCTCGCCCGCCGCGATGCCCACGCCGTACACCTTGGTGATGCCTTCCAGGCGCGCGCCGAGGTTGACGGCGTCGCCCATCACTGTATAGGCGCGGCGGATTGTCGACCCCATGTCGCCCACGTGCATCAAGCCGCTGTTGATGCCGATCCCCACCTTCAGGGGCGGCCAGCCGCGCGCCTGGAACTCGAGGTCGAGGCGCGCGGCGCCGGCCTGCATCAGGAGCGCCGTGGCCACCGCGCGCCGGGCATGGTCGGCAAAGGCCACCGGCGCGCCCCAGAAGGCCATGACGGCGTCGCCGATATATTTATCGAGCGTGCCGCAGTGGCTGTCGCGGATATCTTCCGACATGGCGGTCAGGTACAGATTGATATATTCACGCAGGACCTTGGGCGTGAGCTGCTCCGAGATGGTGGTAAAGCCGCGCACGTCGATGAACAGCACGGTCAGTTCGCGGCTTTCGCCATCCATGGTGTACTGCTCGGGGTTTTCAGCCATTTCGGCCACCAGTTCGGGCGCGACGTACTCGCGAAAGCGCGACACCAGCGCCTGGCTCTTGCGCACCTCGACAAAGTAGCCGAAGCCGAGATTGAGCACGAACAGCGCCAGGATCAGCAGCACCAGCACGGCGGCGTTGAGCACCATGTCGGATTCATAATACAGGTAGAAATTGATGCCGATGGCCGCCGCCAGCGCCGCCGCCGTCAGCAGCACGGCGCGCAGGGGCGTCAGCAGCGCCGGCGCCAGCGCCAGCACCAGGCCGAAGACCAGCACTTGCAGGCACTCGAACAGGTAGGCCTCGGACGGACGCGCCTTGAAGTCGTTGTCGAGGATCGACTTGAGCAGGTTGGCGTGCACCTCCACGCCCGGGTATTCCGGGTTGACGGGCGTGACGCGCAGGTCATTAATGCCGGGCGCGGTGGAGCCGACCAGTACCAGCGCGCCCTTTAACTGCGCGGGCGGCACCGCGCCGGTGAGCACGTCGGCCGCCGACACGTAGCGGAACGCGCCGCCACCCGGCCCGCCGCGCCCGCGAAACTGTATGTAGGTGGTCAGCCCCTCGCCCACCGGAATGCGCAGCTGGCCGCGCGGCAGGAACAGCGAGATGAAGGCGGCACTGCCGCTATCCTTTTGGGCGTCCGACAGTTGCTCCACGGAGGTGTCGAAATACGGCGCGATGGCGCGCGCCTTGAGGTACACGGCCGCCGTGGCCAGCGACAGCGAGGGATAGTAGGCGTCGCCGATGCGCTGCAGCAGGATGGAGGAGCGGATCACGCCATCGGCATCGGTCGACGCGGTGAAAATGCCGGCGCCGGCGGCGGCCTGCTGCAGGCGCGCGATATTGGCCTCGTAACCGTCCGAGGTATAGGCCAGCAGCGCGCGCCCGTTCAGGCTCTCCAGGGTGAACGCGGGGGCCGGCAGCACGCCCTTGCGCAGCTTGTCCGATACGTTGTAGCCGAGGACCACGTTCTGGCCACGCAGGGCCTCGGCCAGCAAGCCGTCGTAATCCATGCCGGCTTTCAGGCCGGCCAGCTGCGCCTTCAAGCCCGCCACCCCGGCCAGTTCATCGTTGGCCAGGCGTTCGAGCACGGCGTAGCCGGACGAGGTATCGGGCTCGGGAAAGGAAATGTCGAAACCGACCGCGCCCGCCCCATAGTGGCGCGTGAGCTGGGTCACCAGATTGGCCTGGATATCGCGGCTCCACGGAAAGCGCCCGATCGCGGCCAGGCTTTTTTCATCGATATCGACGATCACCACGCGCGCATCGAGCACGGGCGCCTCGATGCGCATGCGCAGGCCGGCCACGAAACCGTCCATGCGCTCGATCGAATCGCTGTGAAAAAAGCCCAGCGTGGAGAGCGCCGCCGCCACGGTCAGGGCCAGCCCGAGCAGCCAGCGCGGACCGTACTTGCGCAGCATGCGCGCACGTTTTGTCATCGGTAAGAAGCTTGCATGAAGATCCACCCGCCCATCTCAGGATGCCGCCGAACCATTACTTGGCGGTAATTCGAGTGTAGCGCCACCCGCCGGCCCTGTACACCGCCGCACGAAAAGCGTGGGCAAAAGGGCACGAAAGCGGGCGCGTCCGATTCCGCAGATAAATTGTGCAGCCATGCGCAGGCAAAACCGCTATGATCGACCGTAATTGCAACATCGACGATTTCGGCCATGAGAGTGACAACATGAAATTGCGCTTCTGGGGCGTGCGCGGCTCGATTCCTTCGCCGGGACCGCGCACCGCCCGCTATGGCGGCAACACCACCTGCATCGAAGTCGGCACCGACGACGGCACCCTGATCATCCTCGATGGCGGCACCGGCATTTTCGCGCTGGCCCAGGACTTGCTCACGCGCTTGCCGGTGAACGCGAACATTTTCATCACCCACAGCCACTGGGACCATATCCACGGCCTGCCCTTCTTCACGCCGCTGTTCATTCCCACCAGCCGGGTGTGCCTGCACGGAGCGCGCGACGAGGCCACCGGCCAGGGCATCGAACACATCATGGGCGTGCAGCTCCAGAACAGTTATTTTCCCGTCGGCGAAGCGCAGATGGCGGCCACCATCGAATACCGCACGCTCGAAGTCGGCGTGGCCGTCGCGGTGGGCGACGCGCTGGTCGACAACGTACTCATGAACCACCCGGTGACCAATCTGGGCTACCGCATCAGCTGCAACGGCAAGTCGCTGTTTTTCACGGGCGACCATGAACCCTTCTACAACCTGTATGCGCAGGACGATGCGCGCCATGCGCCCTACCAGCTGCGGATGGAACAGCGCCAGCGCGACATCGACCGCGCCATGCAGGGCGTCGATGCGCTCATCTACGATTGCTCGTACACGCGCGACGAATACCCGTCCAAGCGCGGCTGGGGGCACGGTACCTTCGACGCCGCGCTGGAAGCCGCGGTGCGGGTCGGGGCGCGCACCCTGTACTGCACCCACCATGAACCGACCCGGGGCGACGACGAACTCGAAGCCGTCTTCGCCGATGCGCTCCAGCGCCACGGGCCGCTGCCCGCCGGCCTGCGCGTGGTGCTGGCCTACGAAGGCCTGGAAGTCGCATTGAACTGAACCTGGCTCACCTGTCGAAAGCGAAAACACCCATGAACGAAGCGGCAAGCGGCAAGCAAGGTGGTCACGACGAAGACACGGGCGCGCGCCTGGACTTTTCCAGAAGGCTGCAGGCGGTCACGAACAAGATTCATGCGACCGCCAATCTCGATGAAATCATGCTCGACCTGGGCATGGATTTTTGCGACCTGTTCGACTGCGACCGCTTCACCCTGTACGCGGTCACGCCCGAAAAAGACCATATCGTCTCCAAGGTCAAGACCGGCCTGACCACCTTCCGCGAGCTGCGCCTGTCGATTTCGCCGAGCTCGATCGCCGGCTTCGTGGCCATGAGCCGCAAGCCCCTGAACATCCGCGATGCCTACGACGAGGAAGAACTGCAGCGCCTCGCGCCCGGCCTGCACTTCCAGAGCGGGGTGGACCAGCGCACCGGTTACCGCACGCGCGAGATGCTGGTGGCGCCGCTGCTGACGGTGCAATCGCACGAACTGCTCGGCGTGATCCAGTTCATCAACAACCGCAAGGGCGGGCCGTTCTCCCTGGTGTGCGAAGAAGGCGTGCGCGATCTGTGCGAGACCTTGTCGGTGGCCTTCAGCCAGCGCCTCAAGCCGCCGCAAACGGTGCGCACCAAGTACGCGGGGCTGGTGCACGAAGCGGTGCTGTCGGCGCCCGAGCTGGAACTGGCCACGCGCTCGGCGCGCAAGAAAAACCTCGATATCGAAGAAGTGCTGATCCGCGAGTTCCAGGTGCGCGCGCAGGCGATCGGTGAATCACTGGCGAAGTTCTTCGGCACGCCGTATGAGCCGTACAAGCCGGACCGGCTCAAGCCGGGCGAGCTGCTGCGCAACCTCAAGGCGCAGTATGTCGAAGAAAACCAGTGGCTGCCGCTCGAAGAAACCACCGAGGGCCTGGTGGTGATGGCGCTCGACCCGGAGCGCATCAACACCAGCAAGATCGTCAACCAGATCTTCCCCAAGGCGAAAGTGGTCTACCGCGTGACCACGCGCGAGGAATTCCGGCGCACCGCCGAACAGTTCTTCGGCGCCGCCGTCGATGCCGAAGGCGGCTCGGTGGGCGAGCTGCTGTCCGGGATGGACCAGGACGACATCGATGGCGAAGGCACGCTGGAGGTGTCGGCCGCCGTCGAAAATGAACTGGTCAAGCTGCTCAACAAGGTGATCACGGATGCCTACCGCCAGGGCGTGTCGGACATCCACATCGAACCGCTGCCGGGCAAGGGCAAGACCGGCATCCGCTTTCGCAAGGATGGCTCGCTGGTGCCCTACATTGAAATCCCGGCCAGCTACCGCAATGCGCTGGTCGCCCGCGTGAAGATCATGTGCGACCTCGATATTTCGGAGCGGCGCAAACCGCAGGACGGCAAGATCAAGTTCAAGAAATACGGCCCGCTCGACATCGAACTGCGGGTGGCGACCATTCCCTCGTCGGGCGGGGTGGAAGACATCGTGATGCGGATCCTGGCCGCCGGCGAGCCGATCCCGCTCGACAAGCTGGGCGTGCTGCCGTTTAACCTGGAGCGCCTGCGCGCGGCCATCGAAAAACCGTATGGCCTGTTTTTCGTGTGCGGGCCGACCGGCTCGGGCAAGACCACCACCCTGCATTCGGTGCTCAGCCACCTCAATACGCCGGACACCAAGATCTGGACCGCCGAAGACCCGGTCGAGATCACCCAAAAGGGGCTGCGCCAGGTGCAGGTCAACCGCAAGGCGGGGCTCGATTTTGCGACCGTGATGCGGGCGTTCCTGCGGGCCGACCCGGACGTGATCATGGTCGGCGAAATGCGCGACAAGGAAACCGTCAGCATGGGCATTGAAGCGTCGCTCACCGGCCACCTGGTGCTGGCGACCCTGCACACCAACAGCGCGCCGGAATCGATCGTGCGCCTGCTCGACATGGGCATGGACCCGTTCAACTTTGCCGACGCGCTGCTCGGCATCCTGGCGCAGCGCCTGGCCAAGCGCCTGTGCTCATCGTGCAAGGTGGCCTACCATCCCGACGCGGCCGAGGTGGAGCTGATGCTCACCGAATTTTGCACCGAACTGCTCACGACCGAGGCCTTCATCGCCGACCCGGACGCGGGACGCGCGCAGGTGCTGGCCGGGTGGCGCCAGCGCTATGCCAACGCCGACGGCCAATTCACCTTGTACCGCGCGCTCGGCTGCGCCGAGTGCAACAAGGGCTATCGCGGGCGGGTCGGCCTGCACGAACTGATGATCGGCACCGACAAGGTCAAGAAGCTGCTGCAGGAGCACAGCCGCGTGGCCGCCCTGCTCGCGGCGGCCCTGGAAGACGGCATGATGACGCTGAAAATGGACGGCATCGAGAAAGTGCTGTCCGGGATCACCGATATCAAGATGGTGCGCCAGGTGTGCATCAAGTAAGGCGGCGCCTTACTGCATGATGCGCACCACCTTGCCGACCACCTGGTTGGCGCGCACGAAGCCCCAATAGCGGCTGTCGTAACTGTTGTCGCGATTGTCGCCCATGACGAAGTAGTGGCCGGGCGGGACCTCGCATTGCATCGCGCTGGCGTCGTGCACACAGTTTTCTTTCAACGCGAAATCATCGGGCTCCTTGGCGCTGCGGGCGTCGCCCGTGCGCAGCAAGGTTTGAAAGCGCACGTTGCCGAGTTGCTCTTCCATGCGCTGGAAGGCCACCAGCTGTTCCGGGTCCAGATACGCATCGAGCTCGCGCACCCGCGTGGCAGCGCCGTTGACGAAGAGCTGGCGGTCGCGGTACATGACTTTATCGCCCGGCAAACCCACCAGGCGCTTGATGTATTGCTGGCTCGGATCACGCGGGAAATCGAACACGATCAGATCGCCCCGCGTCATCGGCGCGGAAATCGGACGCGATGCGAAGGTAAGCCCGAAGGCACTGACATGCCCGTACCCCCATTTCTGCACGAGCAGATTGGCGCCCGCTTGAATGATCGGCGCCATCGACGCGGACGGCGCGCGGAAGGCCTCGTAAAAGCAAGCGCGCTGGCCGACGACGACCACGACATATGCCAGGGCGATCGCCAGCAGGGCATACCAGCGCGTGGACGCGTGCCTCACCGCACGCGCCGGCGCTCGCCCGGCCAGGCTGTAGGCAGCCGCCATGCACACCACCGCAAACAACACCTGAAGCGCCACCATAACAGGTGCGGAGCGCGATCCGGGTAGCAGGAAAAAAATTGCGCACGCGAGCACCAGGGCACCGCCGAACAGCAGCGCGGCCAGGCGCGGCGCGCCGGCGTAGACCAGACCGAGCGGGGAGAAAAAGATGTTCAGACCAGTGGCGATCCACTTGTTCGGCGTCCAGTTCACGGCATTCCTTCACGATAATGTGCGGCATTCTCTCATGCAATTATGATCCGCCAGCAATATCGTTGCCAACGTGGCACAATCGCGATTCACTCATCCACCATCAAGGCCATGTACTCCTCCACGTTCATTTTCGGCACCAAACATCTCGACGAAGAATTTCATCAGCTCGACAAACTCATCGCCGACGCGGCCAAGGCACTGCCCGGCTATCTGGGTGAAGAAGCGTGGGAAAATCGCACGACCGGCTTGTTCTCCAACGTGTATTACTGGGAGAGCCTGGAAGCGTTACAGGCGCTGATGCAGCACCCGGCACACCTGCAAGCCAAGGCGGCCCAGGCCAGATGGCTCGATGGCTATCACGTGGTGATTTCGGAGGTCGTGCGCACGTATGGGAATGCGGAGCTTGGACACCGCATGAACGTACCAGCCGTCAATCCTTGAACGCATCCAATGAAGGGGAGATTGTTTCGTGCGGCTTTGTGACGTGCGATGGCAGCCCTGTCGACATACGCACCGGCTAAAGCGCCGAGCGCGGGCAGCGATTGACAGCGCCACCGCTGCGGCGCTACTCTGTGATTCCGCCCCGCCCCACCGCTGCCGCGATTGATGACGATGCTCCAGGCATTTCCCTTTCCGATCCGAACAGAATGCCCGCCAGGCGCCTGCGTGTGCCAGCGCGACGTCTTGCTCGCCGACGCCGACAGCGACACGCGCATCCTGCGCCTGACGCGCGAAGAAGAAAAGAAGCTGCTCGCGCACATCGACACTATCGCCAGCTACGACGAGCTGAACAAACTGGCCGAGCGCCTCAACAGCCAGCTCGGGGTGGTGCTGCGCATCACCCCGAGCAACAATGAAGTGCGCAGCGCGCGCGGCCTGAGCATCGTGCTGGCCGAGCGGCCGGGCCTGTGCCGCAAGACCCGCCAGGCGGTCCCCACCGCGATCCGGCGCTGCCTCGACAGGCATCCGGAAATCATCTACGCCATCCTCGACGCGCACGACTTGCTCGGTCCCAACTGACACGGCGCCGGCCCGCCGGTTCGGCCCGCACGCGTGAGCGGGATCAAGCCAGCGTTGCCATAAAATCTACATGCTAATGGTTTTCGCCGACCGCGATGACGGGAACCCCATGCAATCGCCTACCAAATACGACGCACTGGTCGCGGACGACCTGCTGTCCGCCGCCGAGCTCGAACACGCGCGCCGCGCGGCACACGCCCAGCTGCTCGACCTCGAAGAAGTGCTGGTCAAGGACTTTCAGGTGCCGCTGGAGGCCATCGGCAAAGCGCTGGCACGCCACTTCAAGGTGCCGTACGAGCCGTTCCTGCCGGGCCGCATGAAGCCCGCGTACTTGCTCAGGAACCTCAAGGCCCAGTACGTCGAAGAAAACCAGTGGCTGCCGCTCGACGAAAACCAGGACGGCCTGCTGGTCCTGGCGCTCGATCCGGAACGGGTGCGCGCCAGCCGCATCGTCAACCAGGTCTTCCCCAAGTCCACCCCGGCCTGGTGCGTGACCACGGGCGCCGAATTCCGGCGCACGCTGGACCAGTTCTTCGGCACCACCGCGCGCAGCGACGGCAGTTCGCTGCGCGAGGTCCTGTCCGGCATGGCGCACGACGACAGCGACGGCGAAGCCGTGCAGCCGGTGTCGCAGGCGGTCGAGAATGAACTGGTCAAGCTGGTCAACAAGGTGATCATGGATGCCCGCCGCCAGGGCGTGTCCGACATCCACATCGAGCCGCTGCCGGGCAACGGACGCACGGCGATCCGCTTCCGCAAGGACGGCGCGCTGGTGCCCTACATCGACATCCCGGCCAGCTACCGCAACGCCCTGGTGGCGCGCGTAAAAATCATGTGCGACCTCGATACCTCCGAGCGGCGCAAACCGCAGGACGGCAAGATCATGTTCCGCAAATACGGGCCGCTCGACATCGAACTGCGCGTGGCCACCATTCCCTCGGCCGGCGGCGTCGAAGATATCGTGATGCGCATCCTCCCGCACGGCGATGCCATGGCGCTCGACCAGCTCGGTGTCCTGCCGCACAACCTGGCGCGCCTGCGGGCGGCGGTCGACAAGCCGCACGGCCTGTTTTTCGTGTGCGGGCCGACCGGCTCGGGCAAGACCACCACCCTGCACTCCCTGCTGGCCTACCTGAACACGCCCGACACCAAGATCTGGACCGCCGAGGACCCGGTCGAGATCACCCAGAAAGGGCTGCGCCAGGTGCAGGTCAACCGCAAGGCGGGACTCGATTTCGCCACCGTGATGCGGGCTTTCCTGCGGGCCGACCCGGACGTGATCATGGTCGGCGAAATGCGCGACCGCGAAACTGTCGGCATCGGCATCGAGGCCTCGCTGACCGGGCACCTGGTGCTGGCCACGCTGCACACCAACAGCGCGCCCGAATCGATCGTGCGCCTGCTCGACATGGGCATGGACCCGTTCAACTTCGCCGACGCGCTGCTTGGGGTACTGGCGCAGCGCCTGGCACGGCGCCTGTGCAACGCGTGCAAGGAGCCCTACCGCGCTGACGATGCCGAGATGGCGCAACTGCTGGCCGAATACTGCGCCGAGCTGCCCCACGCCAGCGCCGCCGGCAGCGCTGTGCTGGACGACTGGCGCGCGCGCCATGCCGGCAGTGACGGCCACTTCACCCTGTTTCGCGCGCGCGGCTGTGCCGGGTGCAACCGCGGCTACCTGGGCCGGGTCGGCCTGCACGAACTGATGATCGGCACCGACAATATCAAGCGCCTGCTGCAAGAGCGCGGCCGGGTCGCCAGCCTGCTCGCCGCCGCCCTGGACGACGGCATGCGGACCCTGAAAATGGATGGCATCGAAAAGGTCCTGCTGGGCATCACCGACCTGCGCACGGTGCGCCAGGTATGCATCCGCTAGCGTGCCGCAGCGGCTGGGCGAAAAAAAACCGCAGGTCGCAACCGGCGGCTCTTTTTTGTCAGGCGCGTGCCTGGCTTACATGATGTGGGTACCGATCCACCAAGCCACCGCCGCCATGAAGGCCGACGCCGGGATCGTGAAAATCCAGGCCCACACGATATTGCCGGCCACGCCCCAGCGCACCGCCGACATTTTCTGCGACGAACCCACGCCGACGATGGCGCCGGTGATGGTGTGCGTGGTCGAGACGGGAATACCGAAATAGCTCGACAGGATCAGCGTGATCGCGCCGCCGGTTTCGGCGCAAAAGCCGCCCACCGGTTTGAGCTTGGTGATCTTCTGGCCCATGGTCTTGACGATGCGCCAGCCGCCGAACAGCGTACCGAAGCTGATCGCCGCGTAGCACGAGATGATGACCCAGCTCGGCGGCGCCTTGTCGGCGGCGTCGGTGTAGCCGCTGGCGATGAGCAGCATCCAGATGATGCCCATGGTCTTTTGCGCGTCATTGCCACCGTGGCCCAGGCTATACGCTGCGGCCGATGCCAGCTGCAGGCGGCGGAACCAGGTATCGACCTTGCGCGGCGTCGATTTGACGAACACCCACGCCACAATGAGCATGATGATCGAGCCCAGCGCAAAACCGAGCAGCGGCGCGACCACGATGAAGATGACGGTCTTGAGCAAGCCCGCGCCAACCAGTGCACCGGTGCCGGACTTGGCCACCGCGGCGCCCACCAGGCCGCCGATCAGCGCGTGCGAGGAGGAGGAAGGAATGCCGTAATACCAGGTGATCAGGTTCCAGATGATGGCCCCGACCAGGGCCCCGAAAATGACGTAGTGGTCCACCACCTTGGGGTCGATGGTGCCCTTGCTCAGGGTGGTGGCCACGTGCAGGCCGACCACGCCGATGGCGATGAAGTTGAAGACGGCAGCCATGGCCACCGCGCTCTGCGGTTTGAGCACGCCCGTCGAGACCACGGTCGCGATCGCGTTGGCCGCATCGTGGAAGCCGTTCATGAAGTCGAACAGCAGCGCCAGCGCGATCAACATGCCGAGCACGTAAATGCTGATTTGGATATGTTCCATGCTCGTCCCGCTTACGCGTTTTCGACGATGATGCCTTCGATGATGTTGGCAACATCCTCGCAGCGGTCGGTGACGGTTTCGAGGATCTCGTAGATTGCTTTGAGCTTGATCAGGTTGCGCACGTCCGGTTCATCGCGGAACAGCTTCGACATGGCGGCGCGCATGACATGGTCGGCGTCCGATTCGAGGCGGTCGATCTCTTCGCAGATGGCGACGATCTTTTGCGAGTTGTCCATGTTGTGCAGCAGGCCGACGGCTTGCTCGACTTTCTGGCAGCAGGCCAGGCACAGTTCGGCCAGGCGCTTCGCTTCCGGCGTCACCGCTTTCAGGTCGTACAGCGAAACCGTCTGCGCCGCATCTTCCATCAGGTCGAGGATGTCGTCCATGCGCGTGATCAGCTTGTGGATGTCGTCGCGGTCGATCGGGGTGATGAAGGTCTTGTGCAGCATGTCGACCGTGGCGTAGGTGATCTTGTCGGCTTGCTTTTCGATGCTTTCGATCGCGTGGACGCGGTTTTCGAGATCGTCGAAGTTGGTCATCAGGCCAACCATTTCATGCGCGCCCTTCACGCACAGTGCAGCGTGCTGGTTGAAGAGCTCAAAAAATTTGCCCTCGGTGGGCATCAGGCGTCCAAACATGGTTTCTCCGTTAAAGCGCGTTAAAGCGTAATTGATACTGCAGAAGGCCGCCGCTCGTGGCGGCGGCATCGTGATTTAGTCGCCCTGGTAGACCGCCAGGTTACCGCTGTAGTTACCGAATTTGGTGTACTGTCCGATCCAGGTCAGTCGTATCGAGCCAATCGGGCCATTACGCTGTTTGCCGATGATGATCTCCGCGGTGCCCTTGTCGGGCGAATCCGGGTTGTAGACTTCATCGCGATACAGGAAGATGATGACGTCGGCATCCTGCTCGATAGCGCCCGATTCGCGCAAGTCGGACATGATGGGACGTTTGTTGGGGCGTTGTTCCAGCGACCGGTTCAGCTGCGACAGGGCGATCACGGGACAGTGCAGCTCTTTCGCCAGGCCTTTCAGGCTACGCGAAATCTCGGAAATCTCCGAGGCGCGGTTGTCGCCCGGCTGGCTGCCCGTCATGAGCTGGATGTAGTCGATGATGATCAGGCCAAGCTTGCCGCACTGGCGCGACAGGCGGCGCGAGCGCGCGCGCAGCTCGATCGGATTCAATGCCGGGGTCTCGTCGATGTACAGCTGGGCATCGTTCATTTTCTGGATCGCGTGCGTCAGGCGCGGCCAGTCTTCGTCGTTCAGGCGGCCGGTGCGCAGGCGGTGCTGGTCGAGCTGGCCGACCGAACCGAGCATACGCATGGCCAGCTGGGTGCCGCCCATCTCCATCGAAAAGATCGCGACCGGCAAGCCGGCTTCGATCGCCACGTTCTCGCCGATGTTGACCGAGAACGCGGTCTTGCCCATCGATGGACGGCCGGCCACGATCACCAGGTCGCCCGGCTGCAGGCCGGAGGTCATGCGGTCAAGGTCGATGAAGCCGGTCGGCACGCCCGTGATTTCGCTCTGGTTGTCGCGGCTGTACAGTTCATCGATACGCTCGACCACCTGCGTGAGCAGCGGCTGCACCGCGAGCCAGCCTTGCGATCCGCGCGCGCCCTGTTCGGCGATGGCGAAGATCTTGGACTCGGCTTCGTCGAGCATCTGCTTGACTTCCTTGCCTTGCGGGTTGAACGCATTGCCGGAAATTTCGTCGGCCACGGTGATCAGTTTGCGCAGCACGCCGCGGTCGCGCACGATCTCGGCGTAGCGCCGGATGTTGGCCGCCGACGGCGTGTTCTGCGCCATCGCGTTCAGGTACTGCAAGCCACCCACATCCTCGGCCTTGGCGATGTTGGAGAGCGCCTCGAACACGGTGATCACGTCGGCCGGTTTCGACTGGTTGATCAGCTTGACGATCTGCTCGAAGATGATGCGGTGATCGTAGCGGTAGAAGTCGTCCGCATGCATCATGTCGGCAATGCGGTCGAACGCGGCGTTATCGCGCAGCAAACCACCGATCACAGATTGTTCTGCTTCGATGGAATGGGGCGGGATGCGGAGAGCGTCTAGCTGCGGATCGGATGGTGCGTTCATGGCGCGAATTATACCTGCTTCGGGTCAACTGGCTGACATAATTGGGGAGATTCGGGCGTAAAAAAAGCCGGGAAAACCCGGCTTTTTTGTAGTTGCCTTGCAAGCATGATGCTTGCAAGGCAACAATATGACTTGATGTCGCTTAGGCAGCTTCGCCAACAACAGCGATGGTGATCTCGACAACGACGTCGGTGTGCAGGGCGACTGCAACAGCGTGCTCGCCAGTCGTTTTCAGCGGGCCGGTAGGCATGCGTACTTGCGCTTTTTCTACAGCGAAACCAGCTTTCGTCAGCGCTTCAGCGATGTCGAAGTTGGTGACCGAACCGAACAGACGGCCATCGACGCCCGCTTTTTGAGCGATCGAGATGGTCATGCCGCCCAGCTTGTCGCCTTGGGCCTGGGAAGCGGCCAGCTTGGCAGCTGCTGCTTTTTCCAGTTCGGCGCGCTTGACTTCAAATTCAGCGACGGCCGATGCGGTAGCACGGCGAGCCATGCGTTGCGGGATCAGGAAGTTACGTGCGTAACCGTCTTTGACTTTAACAACATCGCCCAGGTTGCCGACGTTAACAACTTTTTCCAACAGAATGATTTGCATAGAGTTTCTCCAGTTTATCCGCAGCGATTAAGCGTGGTGCAGATCGGTGTATGGCAGCAGCGCGAGGTAGCGGGCGCGCTTGATTGCGGTGTCAACCTGGCGCTGGTAGTGCGCCTTGGTACCGGTCAGGCGTGCTGGCATGATCTTGCCGTTTTCCTGGACGAAGTCTTTCAGGGTGTCTACGTCTTTGTAGTCGACCTGTTCAACGTTTGCTGCGGTGAAGCGGCAGAATTTCTTACGCTTGAACAGTGGGTTCTGTTGTTTGCGCTTTTCTTTAAGCTTGAGCTTGTTCTTGTCGAATTTTTTACCGAATGCCATTTGAGGCTCCTGTATCTAAAAATGTGCTGTCGCGTCAGGCGGCGGCACAGAAATCAATGATGTGAAACACCAGGCTTTTGCTGCTGCGGTTCTTCTTGGCCAAAAATCCCGTGAACTGATGCACGGCGCCCAATTCGGCCTGGCTGAATCGTCCCGAAATCTCGCCCGCGGCAAGCGCGGTGATGTCGAATTCGACCAACCTGGCTACCCCTGCTTCCATCTGCTGCGAACTGTGCATCAGAGTGGCGGTCACGATCGGCACGCCGGCCGGGGTATAGCGCAATACGTCGCGCTCGCAAATCAGGGCTACGAACTGGAGTTGATTCACCGGGGTGAGGTCAAGTCGCGTTCAGGGATCCCGGTCAACAATTACGCTGCTGCGGCTGGAGCTGGCGCTGGAGCGGCTGCAGGAGCAGGGGCTTCAGTGCGGTGGCTCTTGGCTGCGTCTTCACGTTGTACCGATTTCATCATCGGCGACGGCGCGGTTTCAGCCTTCTTCATCTTAACGGTGAGGTGACGCAGCACGGCATCATTGAATTTGAACGCGGTTTCGAGTTCCACGAGGGTCTCGTTGTCGCATTCGATGTTCAGGCAGATGTAGTGCGCTTTTGGCAGCTTCTGGATCGAGTAAGCCATCTGACGACGGCCCCAGTCTTCAACACGGTGAACCGAACCGCCGCGCGTGGTTACGCTGGCTTTGTAGCGTTCGATCATCGCCGGGACTTGCTCGCTTTGGTCCGGGTGGACGATAAAAACGATTTCATAATGACGCATGCATAACTCCTTAGGGACGTTTAAACAAATGCCCACCTCGGCGTCAAGACGAGTGTGGGAAGGGAAAGCCGGCAATTATAGCGTGTAATGCAGCAACAATCAAGGACGCAGTGCGGCACTTGTGCGATCGGGCACTGTTCACGGCACGAAGTCGTCGTCCAGCAGTTGGGCTGCGCTGTAGGGGAGTTCGGTTGGAAATGCCTTTGGGGGCAGGCGGGTTTCTCGCGCCGCAGCCAGTACGGCTTGCCGATAGCGGCGCCTGGCAAGTGCTGGAATGTCACGAACAAGACTGGGACTGTCTTGCAACAACTGTGCGATTTCGTCACGCTGGTGGGCAAGCGTATTTAGCCAGCTGCTTGACTTACGCTTGGGCTGATATTGGCACTCAAGCAGGTGAATCGCCACCACCTTCAGGCGGCTGCTTAGCTCCCTGCGATCACGGCCGGTCATGCCCTCAAGCTCCTCTACCAGATTGTCGATATCAAGCTGCCCGAACTGGCGCGCGCGCAACAAACTCACTTGCGGCTCAAGCCACAGCACAAAATCCTCCTCATAACTCACCCGTGGAACCTCACGCCGACCCATGACGCACCTCCTCCGCTGCTTGTTGGACAGCGCCCATCGCAAATAATTCGCCTGTTCGGCCAATTAACCCTTGCATTGCGCGAAATACTGTACAAAAATACAGTCTGTCCATATACACAGTCCCGCATACCGATGATCAAGCTCACACCACGGCAAGAACAAATCCTCAACCTGATCAAGGATGCGATCGAGAACACGGGCTTTCCTCCCACCCGTGCCGAGATCGCCAATGAACTGGGCTTCAAGTCGGCCAACGCGGCCGAAGAGCATCTGCAGGCGCTCGCGCGCAAGGGCGCCATCGAAATTTCGCCCGGCACCTCGCGCGGCATCCGCCTGATCGGCGCCAGCGTCGACGCCATTGCCATGCCGCCGCCGAACCTGCTGATATCGCTGCCGCTGGTTGGGCGCGTGGCTGCCGGTTCGCCCATCCTCGCGCAGGAGCATGTGGAAGCGACCTACAGCGTGGACCCGGCGATGTTCTCGGCGCGTCCCGATTTCCTGCTCAAGGTGCGTGGCTGGTCGATGCGCGACGCCGGCATCATGGATGGCGACCTGCTGGCCGTCAAAAAGGTCGACAGCGCCAAGAATGGCCAGATCGTGGTGGCCCGGATCGGTGACGATGTCACCGTCAAGCGCTACAAAAAGACCGGCTCGCTGATCGAACTGCTGCCGGAAAATCCGGACTTCAAGGTCATCCATGTCGATCCGGCGACCGACGAGTTCGCGCTCGAAGGCCTCGCGGTAGGATTGATGCGCAGCTGGAACTGAGCGTGCGGGCGCTGTTCCACTGCGCCCGTGCCGTCTAGTCGCCCTTGCGCGGCGCCGTCGTCGCCGCTTCGGTGACGATCCGGTTGTGTTCCTTGATATAGGCGTCGGTGGCACTGCGCCAGGCGCCGAAGTCGGCCAGCACCAGCTTGGCCGAGACCTTGGCGTTTTCGGCGATGCCGGCATACACGCCTTCCAGATGCACGCGCGACTGTTCGGCTTCGTCCTTGGTCAGCAGGTCGGCCACCTCCTTGGGAATGCGCTTGGTCAGCGGACTGGCCTCGTTGAGGTTGCGCACGAAGCCGTTGTAGCAATCCTGCCAGGCCGCGACCTTGGCCGACACGCTCTCGATTTCATCGTTCTGCTTCGACATGGCCGGAATGCGCGGCACCGGGCAGCGGAACTGGCCCGCGCTGAGCTCGGCGCCATCGTATTTGGATATCCAGTAATCAAGCTCGGCGCGCCGCGTTGCGCGCTTGTTGATCATCGCGAGCGAGCCGGCGGCGGTCTTGTTGCCCTTGGCCGCCGATTTCTTGAACCAGGCTTCGGCCTTGGCCAGGTCCACCGTCCCCGCCTCGCCGTAAAAATACATTTCGCCCATGTGCAACTGGGCTTCGGCATTGCCGGCGTTGGCCAGCTTGGTGTAGAGCTGCAGCGCTTGCGGATACGATTTTTTCGCGAACAAGGCGTTGGCGTCGGCCAGCTCGTCCGCTTGCGCCACGCCGCCCAGCATCAATGCCAGGCAAAACAGGGATTTCTTCATTGCACGTCTCACGATGGGATGTCCGGATGCGCATCATAACCGGATTGGTGCGGCTCGACAGGGACACCGCTTTGCCGTAAAGTATTATTTTTTGCAACACTTATCACTACTTATGAGCAAGCGAAACAAGAGTGCGGCGCGCGCCGGTAGCCGCCCCCCTCTTTCCTTCAAGCCCAGTTAGGACGCCCATTGCGACGTTTCGACTATGACCAGGGCGCGTCCGACAAATTCCGGGAAGTCGACCAGGACGGCTGCGATGTCCATGTCCGCTACGGCAAGGTGGGCGCGGCGGGACAACGGCAAACCAAGACCCATCCGGACCACGCCACGGCGGCGGCGATGGACAAGCTGATTCGCGAAAAAACCGGCAAGGGCTACGCTGAAAGCGGCGCGGCGCCCTGGCTGGCGGTCGAGCCGCTGGTCGACATCTCGCCCGAGGTGGCGGCGCTGGCGATGCCGTCGCGCCGGTTTCCCGGCGTAGCGCGCGACATCGACATCTGCGCCGAACGGGACAATTCAGGCTACTCTATCTACGACAATTACAGCGAGGGCGACATGCTATTGCGTGAGCAGGCCTCGACGTGCTGGCCATGATCGGCAGCGACACCGCCCTGATGCTCCTGCACG
Organism: Massilia sp. DJPM01; assembly: GCF_030348125.1. Classification (NCBI taxonomy): domain Bacteria; kingdom Pseudomonadati; phylum Pseudomonadota; class Betaproteobacteria; order Burkholderiales; family Oxalobacteraceae; genus Massilia; species Massilia sp. DJPM01. The sequence continues at coordinate 73,849 of NZ_JAQOZV010000019.1, read as the reverse complement.
GGATCGCGCAAAAGGTCAAATTCCAGGCACTGCAGCACCACGCCTACGACAAAATCGGCGAGATCGCTGCGGCGCTCGAACTGAGCACCGAGGAACTGGAAGAGCGCCTGGTGCCCGACCTGGACCTGGACCCACAGGGCGAAATGCAGCTCGACTTCGGCTCGCGCCAGTTCCGCGCCGGCTTCGACGAGGCGCTCAAGCCTTGCCTGCGCGATGCGCAGGGCGCACGCCTGGACCAGCTGCCCAAGCCGAAAAAGACCGACGACGCCGAACTGGCGGCAGCCGCCGTGGAGCGCTACAAGCTGCTCAAGAAAGACGCGCGCACCATCGCCGCCCAGCGGGTGCTGCGCCTGGAACAGGCGATGTGCGGGCGGCGGCGCTGGACGGTGCAAGCCTTCCGTGACTTCCTGGCCGGCCACCCGCTGCTGCGCCACCTGGTGCTGGGACGGCGCCGTGGTCAGTACCGGGCGTCTGCTTGGCCTGGCCGAACGGGGCTGGCACCGCGACATCGGCAGCGGCGGCGAAGCGTTTGAATTTTCAAGGTGGCTCGGCCAGGGCAAGGTGGCGCACGTGCACATCGCACCGGGCCTGACGACAGGGCTGATCAACGCTGACAAGGCGCAGACGCTGGTCAGGCTGGTTCTCGAACACTACAGCGTCGACGCGGGCGCGCGCTTGTCCGCGCTGGACCCGGTCGTTGTCGGCGAATTTATCCGGGTGATGGAGCAGTTATGCGCATGAGCGGACCATTGACACACTATACAGGCAGGTAAATGATGCGGCGATTTGAATTTAATGATGGCGTTTCCAGCAAATTCTGGGAAATCGAACAGGCCGGCGACGCCCTGCATATCGGCTTCGGCAAGATCGGCACGGCCGGACAGCGCCAATCCAAGAACCACGCCGGCGCAGCCAGGGCGGCGGCGGCGATGGCTAAGCTGATCGGCGAAAAAACCGCCAAGGGCTACGCTGAAACCAGCGCAGCGACGGCCGCCGTGGCGACGGCCGCCGCGGCCACTCCCGCTGCGGTCAAGGCCGTGGCCCCGAGGGCTGCGCCGGTTACGCCGGCGGCGCCGGGTGACGCGCCGCCCTGGCTCGACGCCGATCCGCAGTTCGAGTTAACGCCCGCACTGGCCGCCCACGCCCTGCCCTCGCGCCGCCACCCCGGCCCGCCGCCGAGCACCGACGGCGACGCGCGCTGGGCGCTGTTCCTCGAGCGCGTGCGCGCCCATTGCGTACTGCGGGCGACCGGCTGCGACGCCAGTTTGAAGGAGGGCGTGATCGAGGCCATCACCCGCATCGCCAAGGGCAAGCGGCTTGGTTCACCAGCGTCCGATGTCATCCTGCTGGCCACGGAGATCATCAACGAAAAACAGCGGCCAGCGTCCGAAGGCTGCCCGTTCATCGATGTGCTGGTCGCCGACAAGGGGCTGGCGTACGCCTTCGATATCCTAATCATGCTGCAACGCGTCGGCATCGAGGAACAGAGCCGATGGAGCGCCGAGTCGTGGAACAAGGTCGAGACCAGGGAAGCCGGTCCCTTTGCGCTGTACGGCCTCACCCAACTGGGGTTGCGCGCCCACCTGGCGCACGCCCCGCAGGCGCTGTGGGAGCAAGCGGTACAGCGCGCGCGCGAGGCGGCCGGGGCGCTGCCCTCGCGTTCCCTGCCGCTGCTGGCCGCGCTGCTGCCGGACGCGCCGCAACTGGCTAACGAACTGGCTCTGATGCTGGCGCCCGAACCAGACTATGAAGGCGGCCGCTGGTGGTGCTGCAACTACAGCTGGCTGATCGCGTACGCCACATCGCCCGAGGCGCGCCAGGCGTTGCGCCTTTGGCCACCGCACCAGCGCCTGTCGCCGCGCGACTTCGACAGCTCCTTGATGAGCGTGGCCACCGCATTGCGCGACCGCGGCCCCGAAGCGCTCGAAGCGCTCGAAGGCGGCCGGGGCGCGGACGCCGCGCAACAGGCCCTGGCCTGCATCGGTACGCCGGAAGCGCTGCGCGCACTGGCATGGGGCTATGGAGAAAATTGGTTCACCCATATGTGCGCGGCCGGACAGCGATGGCCCGATGCTGCCATGGCGGCGCTGAGCGAATTGATTGGCAAGGACCACTGCGGACCGGGCGGCGCGCGTGCGGCCCTGGCCAGCGTCGTGGCAACCCACGCGCACCGCGTGCCCGCCCTCAAACCATGGATTTCGGCGCCGGCGTGGGAAGTGCTGTCGGTCGCCGCCGCCCAGTACCTCGGGGGCCGCGACTGTGCGGACCCGAGCGAACTGCCGCTGGTGCTGGCCGCGCCGCCGTGGCGCCAGCCGGCCATGCAAGAAGCGCAGCCGTTTGCGCTCGCAGCCTTGGCGCTCGATCCCGTCGTACGCTGGAGCGAGGCCGAACGCGAACGCGTCGCCGCCGACGGCTACCGCTACCAGGACTACCTCGTTCGCCGTCAATATCCGATGGCGGGCGCGGTGCGGGCGGTCGATGACATCGATACCGACGGCAGCCTGGCGCCCTGGGTCGACTGCCTCGATCCGAACGAATGCCTTCAGGAGCAGGCGCGCGCGATCGCGGACTTGCCGGCACCGATGAATGCGCGCGTATGGAACGCGCTGGCGCACATGGGCATGACGCGCCCGGGCTACGCCATCGCCCGGCTCGGCGTGGACGCCCTGCCGGCCTTGGTCGACATGTTCACGTCGGCGCCAACGAGGGAAATGGAATATGTACAGTACTTCGGCGCGGTCGACCTGGCCGCGCCGGTGGCGCGCGCGTATGCGACGCTCAAGAGCAAGGCGCTGCTGGCCCAGGCGCGCGCCTGGCTGCTCGATTTTCCCGAGCACGCCGCCTGCGGCCTGATTGCCCCGGCCCTGGGCCAGGCGGGAGTGGAACGCGACCATGCGCGCCAATCCCTGCGCGTGCTGGCCGCCGCCGGCCATGCCGACCTGTTGCTGGACGTGGCCGCTCGCTACCGCCAGCCCGACGTCAGCGCCGCCATGCGCGCCATGCTCGGCCAAAGCCCGCTGCAGCGCTACCCGGCCAGGATCGGCAAGCTGCCGGCCTTCTGGACTGCGCTGGTATGGACCCGTCCCCTGCTGGCCGCCAGCGGCAAGGCCCTGCCGGATGACGCGATGGATGCGATTGGCGTCATGCTGCGCTTCCCGCACGCCGACGGTGTGTATGCCGGGGTCGGCGAACTGAAACAAGCATGCACGCCCGATTCGCTGGCCGCTTTCGCCTGGGACCTGTTTCGCGCCTGGACTGACGACGGCGCCAAGGGCAAGGAGATCTGGGCGTTCCACGCACTTGGCCTGCTCGGTAACGACGAGAGCGCGCGCAGGCTTACCCGCCTGCTGCGCGACTGGCCCGGCCAGGGCCTGCATGCGCGCGCCGTTGTCGGCCTGGACGTGCTCGCGCTGATCGGCAGCGATATCGCCCTGATGCTGCTCAACGGCGTCGCCCAAAAACTCAAGTTCAAGGCGCTGCAGGACCGCGCGCAGGAAAAGATCAAGGAAATCGCCGAAGCGCGCGGCCTGGCGAGCGACGAACTGGAAGACCGCCTGGCGCCCGACCTGGGCCTGGATGAACAAGGCGCCCTGCTGCTCGACTTCGGCCCGCGCCAGTTCCGGGTCGGCTTCGACGAAACGCTCGCACCATTCGTGCGCGCGGCCGACGGCAAGCGCAGCGCCGACTTGCCCAAGCCGAAAAAGAGCGACGATGCCGATCTGGCGACGGCGGCGGTCAAGCGCTTCAAGCTGCTCAAGAAGGATGCGCGCACCATCGCCGGTCAGCAGGTGCTGCGGCTGGAGCTGGCCATGTGCGCGCAGCGGCGCTGGCCGGTGCGGGTGTTTTACGATTGCATGGTCGCGCACCCGCTGGTGCGCCACCTGGCCCAGCGCCTTGTATGGGGCGTGTACGACGCCAATGGCGGCCAGTTGCAGGCCTGCTTCCGGGTCACGCCGGAAGGAGCGCTCAGCGACGCCAATGACGACGCCTTCGTGCTGGCGCAAGACGCGGTCGTCGGCATTGCCCACGCGCTCGCGCTGGCGCCAGCCGACGCCGACGCCTTCGCCCGGCTGTTCGCGGACTACGAGCTGCTGCAGCCATTCGCGCAGATCGGCCGTGACACGTACACCCTGGACGACCTCGAAAAGAAGCATCATGCGCTCGGCCGCTGGAACGGCACGGTGGTTCCCACCGCAAGCCTGCTCGGCCTGCTCAACCAGGGCTGGCGGCGCGGAAAAATGCAGGATGGCGGCACGATCTGGCAAATCGTCAAGGTCCTCGGCAGCGGATATACCGCGACACTGGATTTCGCACCCGGCATCATGGTTGGCATGCCAGGCGACAGCGCGGAACAAACGCTTGGCGGCGTTGTGATCGCGTGCGCGGGCCAAGCAGGCATGCGCCCCAGCGTGCCGTTGGCGTCGCTCGATACAGCGGCCACCAGCGAACTGATTCGGGAACTAGTGCGACTATGCGCATGAACAGCCACTTACGACACAATACAAACAATGAACCATCCTCAATCGCGCGATAGCGCAAGCGGCGTCCTGGCGCCCTGGCTCGCAATCGGCCCACTGGTCGATCTTCCCGCCGCACTGGCGGCCGAAGCGCTGCCCTCGCGCCGCTTTCCCGGGCCGGCGCCCTGCCCCGACACCGGCGCCATCTGGGACCGCTTCATCGCGGCGGCGCGCCAGCACTGCGCGCTCGACCCGGCCGGTTCGGACGACCTACACCTCGTGCGCGAGGCGGCCGCGCGCATCGCCAGCGGCGAACGGCTCGGTTCGGCAGCCTGCGATGCGGTGCTGCTGGCGCTCGAACGCCATCTGGATTTTCCTTATCTGCCGCTGATCGGTGGCGCCTCCCTGATCGACGTGCTGGCCGCCGAGCGCGGCCTGCCGCATGCGCTCGAAGCACTGATCGGCATGGAATGCACCGCCATCGAGTCGACCAGGGCTGGCCATGGCGTGCGCGCCGCATCCGACCCGCGCGGCTGCCTGCGTAACGACATGTACGACCCCACCGAGATGACGCTGCGCAGCTACCTCGCGCTGGCGCCCGACGACGTCTGGGAAGAATGCGTGCGCATCGCCCATGCCGCGATCGAGCGTCTGTACACCTGCCGCCGCCCGCTGCTGGCGGCCTTGCTGCCCGACGCACCGCACATCGCCGACGCCATCACCCTGACGCTGCAGCCGCCGCCAAGCTACTATGGCCTCGACTGGCTGTCCCAATATGGATGGCTGCTTGCCTACGCCACGTCGCCGGAAGCGATGAAAGCGATCCGTAAGTGGCGCAACACGTGCCACGCCGCCGATATCGACTTTGGCCGCTCGCAGCAAGCGCTTGTGACGATCGTGCGCGATCGCGGCGTCGATGCGGTCGACGCCCTGAAACACGGGGCGATGCATGAAGAAGCGGCGGCCATGGCGCTGGCCTGCATCGGCACCACCGAGTCGCTGACCGTATTGGCGCTGGCATGCGAGCACGGCGAGGCGCAGTGCGCGCGCTTTGCGCTGGCGGCCGAACGCTGGCCGCAGGCCGCCATTGCGGTGCTGAGCGAATTGATCGGCAGGGACCACTGCGGCCCGGCGCGCGCGCGCCGCTTCCTGGCCGCGCTGGTCGCGCGGCATACCGCCAGCGTGCCGGCTTACCAGCCGTGGCTCTCGCCGCGCGCATGGAAGGTGCTGTCCAACGCCGCCGCGCACTACCTCACCGTGCGCGATATCGCGGCCGCATCCGACCTGCCGGCCATCCTGGCCAACCCGCCATGGACGGCGAAAAAGAAGAAAGCCGCGCCGCCACTGACGCTGGCGCCCTTGCCGCTGGCCCCAATCATGCGCTGGAGCGAGGAGGAACGCGCCCGCCTGCGCAAGCAGCCACGCTACACGGTCAGCTCTTACAAGAGCGAGCCGGACCCGCAGGTGTCGGCCGAGGCCACCGCCCACGCCGAGGCAGCGACCATCATCGGCGCCTGGCTGGCCTGCCTTGCCGGCGGCAAGCACCTCAACGACGCCGCGCGCATGATCGCCGATCTGCCCGCGCCGCTCAACGCGCAGGTCTGGAACGCCGTCGCGCAGGTCGAGGTCAATCTGCCCGGCTACGCGATTGCAACCCTTGGCCTGGAAGGGCTGCCCGGCCTGGTGAGCATGATCGAGCGGCGCCCGGCGCAGGACCTGGCGTATGCACGCCACTTCGGCGCCGTCGAACTGGCCGCGCCAGTGGCGCGCGCCTGGGCCACCCTGAAAAGCAAAGAACTGCGTGCATGTGCCGGCGACTGGCTGCTGGCGAACCCGGAACACGCCGCCAGCGGCCTGATTGCGCCCGCACTCGGCAAGCCAGGCGGCGCGCGTGACCAGGCCCGCAGCGCGCTGCGGCTGCTCGATGCGGCCGGCCAGCGCGCGTTGCTGCTCGACGCCGCCAGCCGCTATGATCAGCCAGCCGTGACGGGCGCCATGCACGCCATGCTCGATGAAGATCCGCTCGACCTGCACCCGGCCAAAATTACCGCCTTGCCGCCGTTATGGACACCGCATCTGTGGACCCGTCCTCTCCTGGCCGCAAGCGGCAAGGCGCTGCCCGACGCCACGCTCGACACGATCGGCGCCATGCTGCGCTTTCCGCATGCCGACGGTATCTATGCCGGCGTCGCCCTGCTCAAAGAAGCATGCACGCCGGACTCGCTGGCCGATTTCGCCTGGGAGCTGTTCCGCGCCTGGGTCGAAGATGGCGCGCAGCCGAAGGAAAACTGGGCCTTCTTCGCGCTCGGCCTGATCGGCAACGACGACAGCGCGCGCATGCTCTCGCCCCTGCTGCGCGCCTGGCCCGGCGAAAGCCTCAGCGCGCGCGCCATCGCCGGGCTGGATGTGCTGGCATTGATCGGCAGCGATATCGCCCTGATGCTGCTCAATGGGATCGCGCAAAAGGTCAAGTTCAAGGCACTGCAGGACCGCGCCCGCGACAAGATAGCCGCCATCGCCGAGGCGCGCGGCCTAAGCACCGAGGAACTGGAAGACCGCCTGGCGCCCGACCTGGACTTGGACGATCAAGGCACGCTGCTGCTCGACTTCGGCCCGCGCCAGTTCCGCGTCGGCTTCGACGAAACGCTCAAACCCTGCGTGCGCGACAGCGCCGGCACGCGCCTGCCGGATCTGCCCAAGCCGAAAAAGAGCGACGACCCGGCCTTGTCGGCAGCGGCGGTAAAACGCTACACGCTGCTCAAGAAAGACGCACGCACCATCGCCGCGCAACAGGTGCTGCGGCTGGAAATGGCGATGTGCGCGCAGCGGCGCTGGCAGCGGCAGGTCTTCATCGACTTCCTGGCACACCACCCGCTGCTGCGCCATCTGGTGCAGCGCCTGGTCTGGGGCCTGTACAGTGTCGAAGGCAATGCGCTGCTGGCGTGCTTCCGGGTCGCCTCCGACGGCATGTTCACCACGGCGGCCGACGACGCTGTCGACCTGCCGCCGGACCACGCGGCGCGGATCGGCATCGTGCATGCGCTGGACCTTCCCGCAGGCGATGCACAAGCCTTCGCCAGCCTGTTTTCCGACTACGAACTGCTGCAACCGTTCGCGCAGATCGGGCGCGACACCTACCGGCTGGACGACGCCGAAGCGGGCCGGGAAACCCTGGCGCGCTGGGACGGCAAGCTGGTGCCGAGTGGGCGCGTCATGGGCCTGGTGAACAAGGGCTGGCGCCGGGGACCGGTGCGCGACGGCGGCAGCATCTGGACCTTCACCAAGGCACTCGATGCCGCGCACCTGGCCGAGCTGCACATCACGCCGGGCCTGATCGCCGGGATCACCGGCGAATATCCCGAGCAGACCGTGGGCGACGTGCGGGTCGGGCGCGGCGACACATGGGGCGGTATCGGCCAGCCGGTTGCGCTGTCCGCGCTCGACCCGGTGGCGGTCAGTGAGCTGATACGCGACATGAACAATCTGTGCGCATGAGACGGCGCCGGCACTAATTTACATTCAGGACACGCGATGCGACGATTTGAATACAGTGATGATGTTTCGAGCAAATTCTGGCAAGTCGACCATGCAGGCAGCGATCTCCATATCGGCTTCGGCAGGATCGGCAGCGCCGGTCAGCGCCAGTGTAAAAGCTACGCCGACAGCGCCAGCGCCGGTGCCGCGATGGAAAAACTGATTCGCGAAAAAATCGCCAAGGGCTATGTCGAGACCAGCGCCGGGGCAGTCATCGAACCGACGCCGGCAGCGGGCGGGATCGCACCGTGTGCGGCCGCATCGCACAACGTGCCGGCCAGCCTGGAGGAGCTGCCACCGGTGCTCGCGGCCCCACCGTGGACAAAGCCCGCCAGGAAGAACCACACGATCCTGGCGCTCAAGCCACTCGCACTGGCGCCGATCGCGCGCTGGACGCCGGAGGAACGCCAGGCCATGTGCAGCACGACCCGATACGACGTCTCTCCCTATAACTGGCGCCGCTACGAGGGCCCGCCTGACGCCGAAGCAGCGATGGCGGTAGGCGATGTGGACCGTGTGGTGGCGCTCTGGGTCGATTACCTGGGGAACGACAAAATCGGCAGCTGCGTGGACAGCGTCACCGACCTGCCCGCGCCATTCAATGCGGCCTTGCTGACCGCCGTGGCAAAGCGGGAAATCAATTCGCCCGGCTATGCCATCGGCACGCTCGGCCTGGCCAGCGTGCCAGCGCTGGCCATCATGATCGAGCGCCGGCCCGCCATCGAGCTGCCGTATGCGAAGTATTTCGGCGCCACCGAACTGGCGTTGCCTGTGGCGCGCGCCTACGCCAGCCAGAAGAACAACAGCGCGCGCGATGCCGCTGTTGCGGTGCTGCGCCTGCTCGCCAGCGGCGGCCACGAAGCGGTGTTGACGCAGGTCGCCAGCCGCTATCGGCAGGAAGCCGTGGAAACGGCATTGCGCGCCCTGCTGGACGACGATCCGCTCGAACGTTTTCCGAGCAAAATCGCGCCGCTGCCAGCATTCTGGCAGCCTGGGAAATGGCCCCGTCCATGCCTGTTCAACGGCAAGGTGCTTCCCGACGCGGCGCTCGACGCCATCGGGGTGATGCTGCGCTTTCCCAGGTCCGACCATCCATACGCAGGCATCGATCAGGTACGGCAAGCGTGCACGCCATCGTCGCTGAGCCGCTTCGCGTGGGACCTGTTCAGCGCCTGGACCGCCGCAGGCGGCGACCCCGGTGAAAACTGGGCCTTCACCGCCCTGGGGCTGTTCGGCAGCGACGGCATCGCGCGCAAGCTCACGCCCCTGATCCGCGCCTGGCCCGGCGAGCAGCTCGATCCCGGCCTGATCGTCGGCATGCCCGAGCACGAGCCGGAACAGCGCTTGAAGGAAGTGCGCGTTGTGGACGGCGATACAGTCAACGGAAAAGCGGCACGTTACCCCCTGTCGACGCTGGGTGCCATCGTCGCCAGTGAACTGATACGCGACATGCAGGATCTGGGCGCCTGAGCGGCGCGACCACACTTTTATATTCAGGATGAACGATGCGGCGATTTGAATTGAGCGATGGCGTTTCCAGCAAATTCTGGGAAGTGAGCCGGGACGGCAGCGATGTCACGGTCTGCTACGGCCGGATCGGCACTGGCGGCCAGCGCCAGTGCAAAACCCACGCGGACGAGGCCATGGCCGCTGCGGCCCTGGCAAAACTGGTGCGTGAAAAGACCGCCAAAGGCTACGTGGCGACGACGTCCGGCGCATGCATGCAGGCGCCGCCGGCACCCATGCCCACCCCTGTCAAACCTGCGCCGAGCGTACCGGCGCCGCTACCGTCGCCACCGATGCCCGTAGCGCCCGCACCATCGCTCGTCGGCATGGCCGCGCCATGGCTGGCCGCTGGGCCGGCACTCGATATCCCGCCCGATATCGCCGCGCTGGCCCTGCCCTCGCGCCGCTTTCCCGGTGCGCCGCCACAGGGCGACGCCGAGCGCGCATGGGCGGTGTACCTCAAGCATGCGCGCCAATTCTGCCCAGCAGGCGTCGATATGTGCGATAAAGACCTGCGCGATGGCGTTGCCGAGGCCACCCGGCGCATCGAGCAGGGTTCGCGTGACGGCAGCCTGCTGTCTGACGCCATCATGTTGTCGGTCTCCGCGCGATTCCGACTGCCCTGCGATGGCAGCGACGGGTTTCCCTTCCTTGACTTCCTGGCCGCAGAAAAAGGATTGCCACATGCGCTGGAAGTGCTGCTGACAGCACTGGAAAACGTGGTGGCCGAGCAACTGCTCGACACCTCGGGCGCCGAGCCGGTCGCGTGCTGGCGGGTGCGCGCGCCGGGTGATGAAATCCACCGCTTGACGACAACCGAGCTGGCATTGCGACGGCACCTCGCGCACGCCAGCCAGATCGACTGGGACCGGTGCGTGCACCTGGCCCGCGCCAATGTAGTGCGCCTGCCGCCACGGCGGCGTCCCCTGCTGGCCGTTATCCTGCCCGACGCCACCGACCTCGCCGACCTGATACTGCAGAACAGCGCAAACCCGATGGATAACGTCTCCATGTGGATGAACCTGATGGCCGCTTCCCCTCTGGTCAGCATGGCGCTGATCTCGATCGGGGCCACTGGCAGCAGGCTGTCGGACGACGACGCCCACACTGCCCTGGCCACGCTGGTCCAGGAGCGCGGTAGCGGGACCATCGCACTGCTGCAAAGGTGCACCGAAACCGACCGGCTTGCCGAAGCGCTGATCTGGTTCGGCACGCCGGAGGCGATCCAGGCGCTGGGCCGCGACCTGATCCTCGCGGGCGACTATTTTGTGCGCCAGCGCAGCATCAATGCGCGCCTGCGCCTCCAGCGCGCCGTGCAGCGCTGGCCGCTGGCGTCAATTGCCGGCCTGGCTGAACTGATTGCCGCCGACCAGCAGGTTCCCCACCTGTTCCGCGCCATGCTGATCACACTCGCCTACGACCACGCCGACAACCTGGCCGCTTTCAGACCATGGATTTCGGCACCGGCGGCAGCCTTGCTCGACAGCCTGGCGCCGGACCATGCCAGCCACGCGCTGGCCGACAGTGCCGATCTGCCGCCCGTGCTGGCCAATCCGCCCTGGCTGGCGCCGCGCAAAAAAGCGGCGCCAGCCCTGTCGCTGGCAGCGCTGCCGCTCGCTCCTGTCGAGCGCTGGAGTGACGACGAGCGCGAGCAAATGCGCATGGACAAGCGCCTCACCATCTACCCCTATCTCGACCATACTCACAGCGCGCCGAGCCAGGCTGGCGCAGCCATCGCGGCCGGCGACGTGCCCGCCCTGATCGCCATATGGGAGCAGGCGGCGCGCAATCGCGAGTACTTCAGCGCTTGCGTGCGCATCATCGCGGACATGCCCGCGCCGTTCAGCCTGGCGGTATGGAATGCATGCGCCCAGCACCCGATCAATTCCCCCGGCTATGCGGTTGCCACCTTCGGCCTGCGTGGCCTGCCCGCCCTGGTGGCCATGTGCGAGCACCACCCGGCCGAAGCCTTGCGTTATACGCGCCACATCGGTGCGGTCGAACTGGGTCTGCCGATTGCGCGCGCCTACATGACACTGAAGACCAAAGCCATACGCGCCAGCGCGCGCGAGTGGCTGCTGGCGTATCCCGAACACGCAGCCTGCGCCCTGCTTGCGCCTGCACTGGGCAAGGCCGGCAGCGCGCGCGAACACGCCGCCGATACCTTGCGCATGCTGGCCGCCGCAGGCCACGATGTCCTGTTGATGGAGGTGGCCGCGCGCTACGGGCAACGGGCGGCCGGCACCGCGCTGCGCGCCCTGCTCGACCAACATCCGCTTGACCTCTACCCTGCCAAATGGGGCGCGGCACCGCAATTCTGGCGTCCGCGCGACTGGCCCCGCCCGCGCCTGGCCAGCAACGGCAAGGCACTGCCGGATGCGGCGATCGAAGCGTTCGGCGACATGCTGCGCTTTCCCCGTAACGAGCGCGTGTACGCCGGCCTGGCCCAGGTACAGCGGGCCTGCACGCCGGACTCGCTGACCACGTTTGCATGGGATCTGTTCCGCGCATGGGAGGACGATGGCGGCAGCGCGAAGGATAACTGGGCGTTTTCCACCCTCGGCATCCTGGGTGACGACGCCATCGCCAACAAGATCGGCCCCATGGTGCGGGCCTGGCCGGCCGAAGCCCTGCATGCGCGCGCTGCCGGCGGCGTCGAGGTGCTGGGCGCGATCGGCACCGATGCCGCCCTTCTGCAATTGAGCGCGATCGTGCGCCACTTCCATTCCGGCAGCCTCAAGGAAGCGGCGCGCGCGAAAATGGCGCAGATCGCCGAGGCGCGCGACATGACCCCCGAAGAACTGGAAGACCACCTTGCGCCCGACCTTGGACTGGACCAGCAAGGCGTCCTGCGGCTCGACTTCGGTACTCGCCACTTCGTGGTCGGCTTCGACGAAGCCTTGCGTCCCGTCGTGCGCGACCAGTATGGCACGCAGCTGTCGGATTTGCCCAAGCCCCGGCAAAGCGATGATGAGGCGCTGTCGCGCGCGGCAGTGGAGCGCTACAAGCAGCTCAGGAAAGATGCGCGCAGCATCGCCTCGCTTCAGGTAAACCGCCTGGATGCGGCCATGCGTACCCGGCGCCGCTGGAGTGTGGACAACTTCATGAAGCTCATCGCCGGCCATCGGCTGGTGCGCCACCTGGCGCAGCGCCTGGTGTGGGGTATGTATCGCGACGAGCGCCTGCAAGCATGCTTCCGGCTCGGTGCCGACGGTGCCCTCACCGATGGCGCCGACGATGCTTTCTTGCTGGCGCAGGACGACGGCATTGCCGTCGGCATCCCCCATCCGCTCGATATGCAGGGCGGCGACCTGGCCGCGTTCGACCAGCTGTTCACCGATTATGAACTGACGCAGCCGTTCACGCAGATCCACCGCGCGACGCATGCGCTCGACCCTGCCGAACTGGCGTCGGACCGGCTGCTGCGCTGGGACGGCATGGTGGTAGCAAGCGGCAGCATCATGGGCCTGGCGAACCGGGGCTGGCGCCGTGGCCGCACGCTCGAGCGCAGCTTCGTTCGCGATTTCAGCAAGCCCCTGGGCGATGGTCGCCTGGCCCAGTTGCAGTTCGAGCCGGGCATCGTGATCGCCGCAATGGACCAATATCCCGAACAGACCGTGCAACTGGTGCTGTTCGGCGACTCCGACCGGCATGGCAATGTCGACCCGGGCGTGCCGCTGGCCCAGCTCGACCCGGTGGCGGCCAGCGAACTGATTCGCGACATCGAACTGCTGCGCGCCTGATACGGCGCTCCTCCACTCACCATCTGCGCATGTTGACCATCTGCGCGTGTTGACCATATGCAGTCCCTGATAAAGCCAATGACGAGAACATGAGACGATTTGAATTGAACGATGGCGTGTCCAGCAAATTCTGGGAAGTCACGCAAGATGGCAGCAGCGGCAAGGCGCAGACCAAACATCACCCTGACGTGGCAGGAGCCGCGGTGGCGATGGATAAACTGATACGCGAAAAAACCGGAAAGGGCTACGTCGAAACCGGCGCCGGCACCGTTGTGCAGGCAGCCACGCCCGCGCCGCTGCCCGCCATAGCACCAGCGCATGAACCAGCGCCCGTGCCACCAGCCGGCATCGCGCCATGGCTTGCGGTGTCGCCCTTGATCGATGTGCCGCCCGCACTGATGGCGCTGGCCCTGCCGACGCGCCAGTACCCTGGAACGCCACCGGTGCTCGACGCCGACAAGAGCTGGACACGATTCCTGAAACGCGCACGGGAAGTGCCGCGCATTGATGCCAAACACTGCTGTCCTTTGCGCAAAGAGGCAATCGTTGAAGCGACAATCCGTATTGAACAGGGCTTGCGCAGCGGTTCGGCCGCGTCCGACGTCATTCTGCTGGCTGCGTCGACCGTCTTCGACCGGGAGAACGCCGTTTGCGCCGACACGAACTTCCTCGACTTCCTGGTGGCGGAAAAAGGGCTTCCCTACGCCTTGCTCACTTTAATTGAGCTGGAAAAAATCAATATCGATCTGGGCGCGTCGCACCGGCATGAAATCTCCATGTGGAATGCGGAATATCGGTCTTCTGAAGGAACATTCGGCGCGTATTCCAACGTCGAACTGGCGCTGCGCACCCATCTCGTCCATGCGCCGCAGGACGTATGGCAAACATGCGTGCAGATCGTGCGCGATAAGCTGAACGATATTCCGCTCAGGCGGCAGCCATTATTCCCCGTGTTGCTACCCGATGCGCCCGAGCTGTCCGACGCCATGGTCCAGCGCGGCGACTATCTGCACGACATGACTGGATGGCTGCGCATGACCGTGCGCGAGCCCGAAAGCCTGGCCTTGCTCGACAGCGTCAGCGCTACCTACACCCTCTTTTATGACAAGCCGGCATTCATCGCCACGGCGATCAGGGACCGCGGCGTCGATGCGATAGCAGTGCTCAAACATGGCGTGAGCGTCGGGATCACCGCCGATGCCATCGCCGGTATCGGCACGCCGGACGCCATCCGCGCACTCGCACTGGCCTGCGGCATGGACAACGGCAGTCCCTCCCGGCTCGCAGCGGCAGCGAAGCGCTGGCCATGGGCGGCCCTTGCCGGCTTGAGCGAACTGCTCGGCCACGACAAGCAAGCCCCTGGTTTGGCGCGGTCGGCCTTGAGCCGCCTGGTTCCCGACCATATTGCAGACCTGCCCGCGTTGCGCCCATGGCTTTCGCCCGCCGCGCTCACCGTGCTTGACGATATGGCGGCGCGCTTCTGCGCTCCGGGCGACATGGCCCACAATGCCGATTTACCGGCGGTGCTCCAAAACCCGCCATGGATGGCGGCCCGCAAACCACGCCCCAAGGCGCTCCATCTGGCACCTTTGCTCCTGCCGCCGGTCGAACGCTGGAGCGCCGAAGAGCGCCAGTCGGTGCTCGACGAGAGGCGCCATAAATATAACCCGTATGAACAGACCAGCTTTGTCACGCCGGCCGATCTGATTACCGCCGGCGATGTCGATGCTGTCGTCGCGCTGTGGAAAACGCACCAGAACCCGCGCATGAACCTCCATGCCGAAGTGCGGCTGATTGCCGATCTGCCGCCGCCGTTCAACAAGGCTGTGTGGACGGCGTTGGCAAAGCACGAGTTCAATTCCCCCGGATATGCGATCGCCACGCTTGGCCTGGATTGCCTGCCGGGCCTGGTCACCATGTGTGAACTACGGCCGCAAGAAGACTTGTGCTACGCGCTGCACTTCGGCGCCGTGGAGCTGGCGTTCCCGGTCGCGCACGCAATGGCGACACTGAAGAACAAGCCTGCCCGCGCAATCGCGCGCCGCTGGCTTCTGGCCAACCCGGAACACAGCGCCTGTGCACTGATCGCACCTGCCTTGGGCAAGGCCGGCAAGGCGCGCGCCGCCGCCGCCGCCGCACTGCGCCTGCTGGCTGACAATGGCCACGGCCAGGTAGTGACGGACGTCGCGCGCCGTTATGGGATCGCGGCGGTCGACAGCGCCATGAAAGCGATGCTCGACGAAGGCCCGCTCGACCTCCATCCTGCCAACATCCCCACCCTGCCGGGCCTGTGGGCGCCGCGCAGCTGGTACCGACCTCGCCTGCGCAGCAACGGCAAACCATTGTCCGACGAGGCGCTCGGCCTGATCGGCATCATGCTGCAATTCCCGCGCAGCGAGGGGGTGTATGCCGGGCTCGAACAGGTGCGGCAAGCCTGCACGCCGGCGTCGCTGAACGCCTTTGCATGGGACCTGTTCCGCGCCTGGCTCGACCTCGGCGGCGACCCAACCGAAAAATGGGCGTTGACCGCCCTCGGCGTCTTCGGCAACGACGACAGCGCCCGCAAGCTCACGCCGCTGATTCGCGCATGGCCTGGCGAAAGCCTGCATGCGCGCGCCGTGATCGGACTCGATGTGTTGGCCGGCATCGGGACCGACCTGGCGCTGATGCTCCTGAACGGCGTCGCGCTCAAGCTCAAGTTCAAGGCGCTGCAGGACAGCGCGCGCGAAAAAATCAAGCTGATCGCCGACGCGCGCGGCCTGACGCAGGAGGAACTGGAAGACCGCCTGGCGCCCACGTTGGGACTGGACGATCAAGGCTCGCTGCTGCTCGATTTCGGTCCGCGCCAGTTCCGGGTTGGCTTCGACGAAGCGCTGAAACCATTTGTGCGCGACGCCGGCGGCATGCGCCTGACCGACCTGCCCAAGCCGAACAGGAGCGACGATACCAACCTGGCGGCAAGCGCTGTGGATACCTACAAGCTGCTCAAGAAGGATGCCCGCAGCATCGCCGCGCAACAGGTAAAACGGCTGGAAGCGGCGATGTGCTCGCGCCGCCGCTGGGACGGCGACGCCTTTCTCGCGCTGCTGGCCAGGCATCCGCTGGTGCGGCACCTGGTCCAGCGCCTCGTATGGGGCGTCTACCAAGCCGATTCGTCTTGCGGGGGGCGCCTGGCCGGCTGCTTTCGGGTCGGCCCCGACGGCGCGCTGACGGACGCCGCCGACGACGCCTACGTCATGCCGCCAGGGGCGCGCGTCGGCATCGCGCATGCGCTCGAGCTGCCCGCCAGCGATGCGGACGCATTCGGCAAGCTGTTTGCGGATTATGAATTGCTGCAGCCCTTCCCCCAGATCGGCCGCGAGACATATGCGTTGACGCAGGACGAACTGGCCACCGATGAACTGCTGCGCTGGGTGCACCTGGAAATGCCGGCCGACCGTCTGATGGGTTTGACGAACAAAGGCTGGCATCGGGGAAAAGCACGCGACGCCGGTGGCATCTGGGCTTACAACAAGGATATCGGCGCGGGGTGGAGCGTGGAGCTGGGGATCTATCCGGGCCTGGACGTGAATAACCTCAACGACAACTCGGAACAGACTTTACAGGCGGTCAAGGTCGGCACGATCAACCAATGGGGTGACATCGGCACGCCGCAGCCGCTGTCGGTGCTCGATCCGGTTGCCGCCAGCGAGCTGATTCGCGATCTCGAATTGTTGCGCGCATGAGAAAAGACGTTATTATCTCGGCAAACCCACAGCCGGTGCACGACAACCCTTCATGAGTCGGACCACAACAATGAGCAAAACCAAAACCGCAGCGATGCAGCGCCCACCGGCCGAAATCCAGTACGCCGGCGAGCTGGCCACGCTGGCCAAGGGCGACAAGGCGCCACGCCCGCCCGGCTGGGCCCTGAGCCTGAACGCGGCGCGCGCCTTCATCAGCGGCGACGAGGCCCTTGGCATCGAACGCAAGGTGGTGGCGCCGGTCGCCGCCATCGAGCGCATGCTGGTGACCCTGGCCACCGGGCGCGGGCTGATGCTGGTCGGCGAACCGGGCACCGCCAAATCGATGCTGTCGGAGCTGCTGGCTGCCGCCGTGTGCGGGCGCTCCACCCTCACCATCCAGGGCGGCGCCTCGATCACCGAGGACCAGATCAAGTACTCGTGGAACTATGCGCTGCTGATCAACGAAGGTCCGAGCCCGCGCGCGCTGGTGCCGGCGCCGCTGTACCACGGCATGCGCGACGGCCTGATCGTGCGCTTCGAGGAAATCACGCGCGCCCCGCTGGAAGTGCAGGACTGCCTGCTCGGGATGCTGTCGGAGCGCGTCATGGCGGTGCCCGAACTGGAAAACGAGCACGCCATGCTGTACGCGCGCGAGGGCTTCAACATCATCGCCACCGCCAATACGCGCGACCGTGGCGTCAATGAAATGAGCGCCGCGCTCAAGCGGCGCTTCGACTTCGAAACCGTGTTCCCGATCCTCGACTTCGGACACGAACTGGCGCTGGTGGAACAGGCCTCGGCCCGCCTGCTCGAGCGCAGCGGCATTCCGCACCGGGTGCCGGGTCCCATCCTCGACCTGCTGGTATCGACCTTCCGCGACCTGCGTTCCGGCGGTGGCAAGGGCGCACCGGACGGCATGGACAAGCTGTCCGCCGTGATGTCGACCGCCGAAGCGGTCAACGTGGCGCATGCGGTCGGCGTGCGCGCCTGGTTCCTGGAGCAGCGCGCCGGCAACGCGGCCGACCTGGTCGACTGCATCGCCGGCACCGTGGTCAAGGACAATCCGGACGACCGCGCCAAGCTGCGCCGCTATTTCGAGCAGCGCGTCGCACGGCGCGATGGCAACCACTGGCGCGAATACTTCAACGCGCGCCACCGCCTGCCGTGACACCGGCTTCGCAGCGCGAGCCGCTGATCATCGGCGTGCGCCACTTCAGCCCCGCCTGCGCGCGCCTGGTGGTGCAGCGCATTGCCGAACTGCGTCCGCGCCACGTGCTGATCGAAGGTCCGGCCGACTTCAATGCGCGCCTTGGCGAACTGGCGCTGCCGCACCGGCTGCCGGTGGCGATCTACAGCTACTTCTCGGCGGCCGAAGACGCGGTTGAACGGCGCGCCTCGTGGTCGCCGTTCGCGCTGCATTCGCCCGAATGGCAGGCCATGCGGGCGGCGCGCGAGTGCGGCGCGCAACTGCGCTTCATCGACCTGCCGGCCTGGCACGACGCCTTTGCGCACATCATGAACCGCTACGATGACGACGCTCCCGACGCGGCGGCAGCCTACGAAGACGCCTTGTGCCGCGCAATGGCGATCGACGGCCGCGACTGCCTGTGGGACCACCTGTTCGAGGGCGAGCTGGCGGCCGATGAACTGTCGGCCCGGCTCGACGTGCACTTCGCCCATCTGCGTGCTGGCGCCCCCGGTTCGCCGGGCAACCAGGCGCGCGAAGCGATGATGGCGCGCCACATCGCCTGGGCCATGCACCAGGACGACGGCCCGGTGGTGGTGGTCTGCGGTGGCTACCATGCGCCGGCACTGGCGGCGCTGTGGCGCACAATTGCCGCCGCCGATTGCGCCAGCGAGCCGCCGGTACCAATCCCACCGGGCGCGCCCGGCCTGCGCTATGGTTCCTATTTGGTGCCCTACCATTTCAAGCGCCTCGACGCGTACGACGGCTACGCCTCCGGCATGTCCTCGCCCGCCTGGTACGAATGGACATGGACGCTCGGCCTGGCCGGCGCCGGCAAGGAACTGCTGCGCACCGTGCTGGCGCGCCTGCGCGCGAAAAAACTGCCCGCCTCCACCGCCGACGTGATTGCGATTCACAGCCGCGCCATGGGCCTGGCACGCATGCGCGCGCATCCGACGCCGCTGCGCAGCGACTGGCTCGATGCGCTGGCCGGCAGCCTGGTCAGCCAGGCGCTGGACGTACCCCTGCCCTGGACCTACCGCAGCCGCGTGCGCGCGGGCACCGATGCGGCGCTGGTGGAAGTGATGGCGGTGCTGGCCGGCGACGCCGTCGGCGAACTGGCGCCCGGCACGCCGCAGCCGCCGCTGGTGGCCGCGGTCGACCTTGAACTGTCGGCGCTCGGAATTGTTGTTCCAAGCCAGGTCAGCATCGACCTGCTCAATCCGGCCCAGCGTGCGCGCAGCCGCGCGCTGCACCGCCTGGCCATGCTCGACATTCCTGGCATCGTCCGCACCACGGGACCTAAGCTGGCTCTCGGGCGCGGCCAGCAAGAAACCTGGGACGTGCGCGCACCGCTCGGACAGCGCGCCGCCCTGATCGAAGCAGCCACCTAC
This sequence comes from Massilia sp. DJPM01, assembly GCF_030348125.1. Classification (NCBI taxonomy): domain Bacteria; kingdom Pseudomonadati; phylum Pseudomonadota; class Betaproteobacteria; order Burkholderiales; family Oxalobacteraceae; genus Massilia; species Massilia sp. DJPM01. The sequence continues at coordinate 54,304 of NZ_JAQOZV010000019.1, read as the reverse complement.
GGCGCCACTCTGCACGACGCGGCCCGCGCCCGCCTCGAAGAAATCCTGCGCCAGCGTCCCGCCGGCAGCAGCCGTATCGGCGCCATTACCGACGCCCTGAACCGCGCCGCCTTTGCCGGCCTGGCCGATGTGAGCGAACGCCTGCTCGCCGAACTGCACGACGCCATTGGCCAGGAAACGCACTTCGGCGAACTGGGTGGCCCGATGCAGGTACTGTTTGCCTTGTACCGCCACGGCGACGCGCTCGGCGTGAGCGGCAGCGCGGTGCTGCAAACAGCCATCGGCGCCGCCTTCGACCGCGCCCTGTGGCTGGCGGAAGCGGCCGGCGGCGTGGCGCCGACGGAGCAGGATGCGCACGTCGCCACCTACAGCGCCATCGCCATGCTGGTGCGCGAAGCACGCGCCACCGCGCTGCCCGGCGTCGAAGCGTTGCGCGCGCTTGCCGTATGCCGGCGCGTGGCCGCCAGCGCCGACGCGGCGCCCGTCAGCCGTGGCGCGGCACTGGGCCTGCTGCTGGCCAGCGATGCCGATCCCGATGGCGGCGACCTGGCCAGCGAACTGCTCGCCTCCCTGCCCCCGTCCATGGTGGGCGACGCGCTGGCCGGCCTGCTGGCACTGGCGCGTCAGTGCCTGTGCGAAGACGCGCGCTTCGTCAGGGCGCTCGACGCGCTGGTGCGCACTTTGGACGACGCCGACTTCGTGCTGGCGCTGCCGGCGATGCGCGCCGCCTTTACCTGGCTGCCAACCCAGGAACGCGGCGCGCTGGCGGCCGATGTGCTCAAGCTGCACGGCGCCGGCCATCGCTCGCAGCGCTCCCTTACCGGCCGCCTCGCCACGGCGCCCGAACTGCTGGCGCGGCACGACGCGCTCGAACGCGCCGCCATCGAGCGCCTCGCCATCTGGGGAATCGCACCATGAGCGCCCCATTGACGCTGCCCGATCCGCTGGTGCGCTGGCGCCTGCTGCTGGGCGAAGCCGCCGAATGCTGCATCAATTGTCCGTCCGGTGCGGCCAGTGCCGCCGACGAGGCCCTGGAGTGGCTGTACGGGCGCGATCCCGAGCGACTGGCGCGCGGCGAACGCCAGCAGTCGCAGGACCGTACCGGCTCGCCCGACGGCGCGTCGGTACTGAGCACGCCCGACTGGATCAACGCCATCCACGAATTGTTCCCGCAAGAGGTGATCGAGCGGCTCGAACGCGACGCGGTCGAGCGCTTTGGCATCGATGACGTGGTGACCAACCTGGAAGTGCTGGAGCGGATCGAACCATCGGAGACGCTGCTGCGCGCCGTCCTGCACACCAAGCACCTGATGAACCCCGACGTGCTGTCGGCGGCGCGCCGCCTGGTGGCGGAAGTGGTGCGCCGCATCATGGAAAAACTGGTGACCGAAGTGCGCCAGGCGTTTGGCGGCAGCCGCGACCGACGGCGCCCGTCGCGCATCGCGGCGGCCGCCAATTTCGATTTCAAGCGCACCGTGGCCGGCAACCTGAAACACTGGGACCCGGAGCGGCGCAAGCTGTACATCAAACGGCCGGCCTTCATCAGCCGCGTCAAGCGCCACGCCGAGCGCTGGGACATTATCCTGCTGATCGACCAGAGCGGCTCGATGGTCGATTCGGTGATTCACTCGGCGGTGATGGCGGCCTGCCTGTGGCAGTTGCCCGGTATGCGCACTTCGCTGATCGCCTTCGACACCGCGGTGGTGGACCTGACGGCCGATGTGTCCGACCCGGTCGAACTGCTGATGAAAGTGCAGCTCGGCGGCGGCACCAATATCGCCGGCGCGGTGGCGTACGCGCAGTCGCTGGTGGTTAATCCGCAGCGCACGGTGGTGGTGCTGGTCAGCGATTTTTACGAAGGTGGGCATGACACGGAACTGGTCAGGCGCGTACAGGCGCTGGTGTCGGCTGGCGCCACCGTGCTGGGCCTGGCGGCGCTCGATGCTGCCGCCAATCCGAGCTACGACCGCGAGACGGCGGCGCGCCTGGTACGCGTTGGCGCTCACGTGGGCGCCATGACGCCGGGCCAGCTGGCCGCCTGGCTGGCGGAGAAAATAGCGCAATGAGCACCCGCACCGATTTGCTGGAACTGAGCGTGGATGCGCTGACCGCCTTGTCGAACGCGGGGTTTGTAAAACGCGCGCAGAAAGATGTGGTCGAGGGCAAGCTGCCCGAGATCGAGCAGCAGCCCGACGGCACCGTGCTGGCGCGCTACGCCGATGGCGTGACGACCACCCTGCCACCCGGCCTGCCGCTGCGCGAGGCACGCTGCAGCTGCCCCGCCACGGGCCTGTGCCGGCACCGGGTGACCCTGGTGCTGGCGTATCAGTCCACATACGCCGGCGGCGCCACCGAGGCAGTGGCCGACGCAGCGCCGTGGTGCCCGTCGACCCTGGCCGGCGCGGTCGATCTGCTGCCGCGCACGACGCTCGAGCAGGCGCGCCGCATGGCGGCCGCGCGCCCGGCGATCCGGCTCACGGCCGGGTCAACGCCGAATGCGCGCCTGCCGATGTGCGACGTGCGCTTTTTGTCGCGTACCAGCCTGGCGCTGGCGCGCTGCGACTGCAAGCAGGCCGAGAACTGCGCGCACATTGCGCTGGCCGTGTGGGCCTTTGCGCAGGGCGAGCGCCAGCAGAGCGGCTTTGCCAGCATGACGGTGGAGCTGGATCTGGCTCCCGACGCAGCGCGGGCGCCGGTGCAGGATGGCGGCAGCGCGGTCGAGGCGATCGTGGCGCTGGCGTCCCAGCTCTGGCTCGACGGCACCAGCCAGAGTCCCCTGATCCTGGACACGCGCTTCGAAAAGGCGCTCCAGGAAGCCAGCCAGCTCGGATGGCGCTGGGTGGTCGAAGCGCTGACCCAGCTGCGCCAGGCGGTCGCGGGCCAGCATGCGCGCGCCAGCAACGCCGATCCGGCCACCCTGCTGCATCTGGTGTCGATGCTGATGGCGCGCCTTGGCGCGGCGCGCGCGCGCACGCCCCTGCCGGCCAGCCAGATCCTGGGCATCGGCGTCTCCGGCGAAGTGGCGCTCGATCACCTGCGCCTGGTGCCAATGGGCAGCCAGTGCTGGTCCGACGAGGCGGCCGACGGCGTGCGCATGATCTGGGCCGATCCCGACACCCTGTCCGTCACCGTCATGGAAAAAAGCTGGCCACGCGCGGCGCCAGGCGCCACCGCCGTTGCCCTGCGCGAGCGGCGCCTGGTCGGCATGCCGCTGCACCGGCTGGCGGCCAGCCAGATCGTCACCAACGCGGCCAGGCGGCGCGCCAACGGCCTGCTCACGGTCGGCACCGGCGCGACCCAGACCTCGGCGCTGCCGCTGTCGGGCGGCGCCTGGGACAGGCTGGCAAGCCCGCTGCGCCAGCCGGATGTGGCAAGCCTGCGCGCGCACCTGCGTTCCCTGCCGCCCGATTTCGTGCGTCCGCTGCACGCGATCGAGCATGTGCATATGGTGCCGGTGGCGGCAGTCATCGACTGCCTGTGGGATGCCGCCAGCCAGACGCTGTGCGCGCGCGTGCGGGTGGCCGGCGACGATGACGATCTCTTGCTGCTGCGCCTGCGGCACGATGCGGCGGCTCCCGGCGCCGTCGATGCACTGGCGCGCGCGCTGGCTGACGGACCGCTGGCGGTGGCGGGCAGCGTGTCGAGCGAGGCGGGACAAGTGAGCATGACGCCGCTGGCGGTACTGACCGCGCACGGCTTGCAGGTGCCGCAACTGGCGGCGCAAGGCGCGCCCATGCCGCTGGCCAGCGCCAGCGCCGGGGACAAGAGCGCGCTGCATGAACTGCTGGAAGGGACGATCAATCTGCTGGCGCAAAACCTGCGCCAGGGATTGCGGCATCAGGGCGATGCCGCCTTGCTGCGCGCCAGCGAGCAGGCGGCAGCCCTGCGCGTGGCGGGCTTGACGCGTTGCGCCAGTGCCCTGAGCGAAGCGCTGGAGAGCGTGAAAAGCAGCGACGCCGGGGTGCTGCCGGAACGGCTGGCAGCGCTGTACGCGCTGCTGCACACCCTGGCCAGCGATAGCTAGCCGGCCAGCGCCGACTGAAAATCGTCGAGCAGGTCGGCGCTATCTTCGATGCCGACCGAGACGCGGATCAGCGATTCGGCGATGCCCATGCTGGCGCGCCGCTCGGCGCCCATCTCGTAGAAGATCGTATGCGACACCGGAATCACCAAGGTGCGCGTATCGCCCAGGTTACTGGCGGAGATACCGAGCTTGAGGCGGTTGAGATAATCGAAGCAATCGATGCCGTCTTTCAGTTCAAAGCTGAACAGCGAACCGTACGCCTTGAACAGATCGCTCGACAGCGCATGCTGCGGGTGCGATTCCAGGCCCGGGTAATACACCGCCGCCACGCGCGCGTCGGCTTCGAGCATGCGCGCGACCGCCAGCGCATTGGCCGATGCGCGCTCCATGCGCAGCGCCAGCGTTTCCGCCCCTACCGCGATGTGGTGCGCCGCTTCCGGCGCCAGCGAGGCGCCAAAGTCGCGCAGGGCCTTGGCACGCAACTGCGCCATGCCCCACTGCGCCGGCGCATTGCGCTTGTAGTTGGGCGCAATGTTCGGGAACCCGCTCCAGTCGTACTCGCCGGTGTCGGTCAGGCTGCCGCCAAGCGCATTGCCGTGGCCTCCGATCGACTTGGTCAGCGCGTTCACCACCAGCCCCGCACCGACCGTTTTAGGCCGGAACAGGTAGGGCGAGGTCATGGTGTTATCGACCACGAACAGAATCCCGCGTTGCTTGCACAACTGCCCGATGCGCGCCAGGTCCGCCACCTGCGTGCGCGGGTTGGCGATGGTTTCGACGAACACCAGACGCGTGGCGGGCGTCAGCGCCGCTTCCACGTTGGCCACGTCAGTCGCATCGGCAAACGCCACCTCAACGCCCTGCCCGGCCGCCGTTTGCCAAAGGCTGTTGGTGTTCCCGAACAGGAACGAGGACGACACGATATGGTCGCCGGCGCGCAGCAGCGCCTGGAACACGGCGCCAATGGCCCCCATCCCGGTCGCGAAGCACAAGGTGGAGACGCCATCTTCCATCTTCGTGATCTTGTCTTCGAGCGCGGAGATGGTCGGATTGCCCTGGCGGCCGTAGCGAAAGCCCGGCTCCTTCCCCTGGAACACCGACGCCAGCTGGCGCGCGTCGTTGTAGCCGAAGGTCACCGAGGTATGAATCGGCTTGTGCAGCGACCCATGCTCGATCGGCTTTTGCCGGTCGTTGTGCAGGATGGTCGTGGTGAAGCCGTAGCTTTTCTTCTCGCTCATCAGTTACTCGGCGGTCGCCAGGTTCAGGTTCAGCTGGGTGCGTGCCGCATCCTCGGCCGGGGCGGCCTTCGGATTGTGGCGCGCGAATTCCAGCCGGTCCAGGTAGGCGGGCGTGACGTCGCCGGTCACGTACACGCCGTCGAAGCAAGATGCCTCGAAGCTGGTCAGCGCCGGGTTCACGTCCGAGATCGCGCGCTTGAGCGCATCGATATCCTGGTACACCAGGGCGTCGGCCGTGATCTCGCGGCAGACTTCCTCGGTGCTGCGGCCGTAGGCGATCAGTTCATCGCGGGTCGGCATGTCAATGCCGTACACGTTCGGGAACAGCACCGGAGGCGCGGCCGATGCGAAGAACACATTGCGGGCGCCCGCTTCACGCGCCATCTGCACGATTTCCTGGCTGGTGGTGCCGCGCACGATCGAGTCGTCGACCAGCAGCACGTTCTTGCCCTTGAATTCGGAACCGATCGCGTTGAGCTTCTGGCGCACCGACTTGCGGCGGATCGCCTGGCCCGGCATCAGGAAGGTGCGGCCGATGTAGCGGTTCTTGATGAAGCCTTCGCGGTACTCGACGCCCAGTTTCAAGGCCAGCTGGATCGCGGCAGGACGCGAGGAATCGGGAATCGGCATGACCACGTCGATCTCGCCCGACTTGAATTGCTGGCGCACCTTGTCGGCCAGGTACTCGCCCATTTTCAGGCGGGTGGCGTAGACCGAGGCGCCGTCGAGGATCGAATCCGGGCGGGCCAGGTACACATACTCGAACGCGCATGGATTCAACGACGGATTGTCGGCGCACTGGCGTTCGTGCAGCTTCATGTCCATGTCGATGAACACCGCTTCGCCCGGCGCGATATCGCGCAGGAAGCGAAAGCCCATGCCTTCCAGCGCCACCGATTCGCTGGCCACCAGGTACTCGGTGCCGTTGTCGGTTTCGTTGGTGCCGATGCACAGCGGACGGATGCCGAACGGATCGCGGAAGGCGAGCAAGCCGTGCCCGGCGATCTGGGCGACGACGGCGTAGGCGCCGCGCACGCGCCGGTGCACCGCGGCGACCGCCTTGAAGATCGAATCGGGATCGAGCGTGAAGCCGGTGGTCGATTCCTGGATTTCATGCGCCAGCACGTTGAGCAGCACTTCCGAGTCGGAGTCGGTGTTGATGTGACGGCGGTCGTTGCGGAACATCTCGGACTTGAGCTGTTCCTGGTTGGTCAGGTTGCCGTTGTGCGCGAGCGTGATGCCGAACGGCGCGTTCACGTAGAACGGCTGCGCTTCTTCCTCGCTGGACGAACCGGCGGTCGGATAGCGGCAATGGCCGATGCCCGAGTTCCCCTGCAGCGAACGCATATTGCGCGTGCGGAAAACGTCGCGCACGAGGCCATTGGCCTTGTGCATGGAAAACATATTGGAATGACTGGTTGCGATTCCCGCCGCATCCTGACCGCGGTGCTGCAACAGCAGCAAAGCGTCATACAGCACTTGATTGACGGGGTTATTCGAGACGACGCCGACGATGCCACACATGGTGCGCTCCTAGAGACTGGACCTACTGATTTTAAAAAATGTCAAAACTGAACATGCCGCGCCAAATCAGCGGGCAACAATGTCTTTACCATCCGCGCGCCCTCTTCCGCCATGGGGCTCGATACCGCCTTGGTCCAAAAGGCCTGCTTGGGCAGCTCGGTCATGCCGCACAAGATGACAGCGGCCAGCACGATCACAAGCCCGCGCGCGAGCCCGAACGCAGCGCCCAGCAGGCGGTTCGCCGGGCTCAATCCCGTGGCCTTGACCATCAGGTCGACCGCCATCATGACAAGTCCCATCAGGATGCGGGTGCCGAGGAACAGCGCCACGAAGGCGACCATCAGGCGCACCGTTTCGCCGGGGATCACCGACAACATGGGCGCGAGCCTGGCGCCGTAGGCGTTGGCGACGACGAAGGCCACCACCCAGCTGATCAGCGACAGGATTTCCTTGACCAGACCGCGCAGCGTGCCGATGATGAGCGACGAAATGAGGATCACCAGCACCACATAATCGAACTCGGTCACCGCGCATCCGCCCGAACGTGTGTCATCAACCCGGAACCATGATGCCCGACAGTCCCATCTTGCTTAACTTGGCGCGCACTTTTTCGGCTTCATCCTTGCTGAACGGGCCCACCTGCACGCGAATCCGGTCGCCCGACTGGGTCGGTATCTTGTGCGTGAACGAGCGGATGCCGGCGCCACTCAATTTGGCCTGCAATTCGTTGACTTTTTCCTGGGTGGCCAGCGCGGCGACCTGCACCACGAAGCGCTGGTTTTCGTCGACAGCCTTCTCGGGCGCCTTGCCTTCGAGGATGGACATGGCGCGCTGCGCGTCCTGCACCGGCGGCTTGACGGCCGGCTTTTCCTTTTCCTCGGCCTTGGGCGGGGCCTTGACGACGGCGGGTTTTTCAGCCGGCTTGTCGACTGGCTTCTCCACCACTTTGTCGACGTGCTTGTCGGGCGCCTTCTCCACGTGCTTCGCTTCCGCGACCTTAGGTTCGGGTTTCGGCTCAGGCTTCGGTTTCTCGGGCTTGACCTCGGGCTTGGCGACCACTTTGGGCTCGGGCTTGACAACGGGTTTCGGTTCCGGCTTGACGACCGGTTTTACCTCGGGCTTCGTGACCGGCTTGACGGCGGGCTTGACCTCGGGCTTGGCCTCTTCCTTCGGCAGCGGCCTTTCTTTCGGCAGCGTCACCATCGGCACTGGCGGCACGTCGATGATTTCCTCGCGCTTGTCGAGCGCATCGGCGGCAGCCACGGCGCGCGGCTGCGCCTGCGGCGCGACCTTGTCCTTGGAGGGAATACGGATATCGATGTCGCCGGCCAGCGGCTGGGGTTCGGAATCGAGCACCATCGGCAAGCCGACCGCCACGCCAAGGGCCAGCGCGACGGCGCCTACCAGGCGGCGGCGCGCACGTTTTTTCTCGGGCAGCACGGGATCGGCAGCGGCGCGCGCATCCTTGCCGCGGCGGGCGCCAGGCTCGCCTGCGGAAGATGCGCGTTTGGAACGGGCACGGGCGGCGACGCTGTCGTCGTCCGACTTGGAATAATAGCCACTATCTTCCGTGGATTCTTGCTTGTTTTTATTGAGGAACGAGAACAAGCCCATGCGTTTTTCTTCAGTGATGTGAGATTTTTCGGGCAGCCATCACACCGGCGACGGTGTAGAAGGAGCCAAAGACCACAATTCTATCATTCTCCCCGGCTCGACTCATTGCATTTGCAAAAGCCTGGGCCGGATCGGCGAAGGTGGTGACGCTGCGTTCGCCCGGTTTGGCGTCGCCCGCCGGCAGCGCCGCCAGGGTAGCGGCCAGCGTTTGCGGGTCGGCGCTGCGCGGCGATGGCAGGTTGGCCACGCACCAGTGGTCGACATGGGGCGCCATCGGAGCGACCACGCCATCGATATCCTTGTCCTGCATGATGCCGAAAACGGCATACGTGTAGGGATGGAAGCCCATGTTGCCGAGGTTCTGGGCCAGGGCCGATGCCGCGTGCGGATTATGGGCGACGTCGAGGATGACGGTCGGGCGTCCCGGCAGCACCTGGAAGCGCCCCGGCAGCTCGACCACCACCAGCCCGGTGCGCACTTCCTGCGCGCCCACCGGCAGCTCGAAGCGCAGCACTTCCAGCGCGGCCAGCGCGGCCGAGGCGTTGAGCAGCTGGTTGGCGCCGCGCAGGCTCGGGTAAGCCAGCGAATTGCGGCGCTGTTCGCGCCCGCCATAGTTCCACTGCTGCTTGTCGCCGGAATAATTGAAGTCGCGGCCCAGCAGCCAGAGGTCGGCGCCGATCGCTTCGGCGTGTGCGATCAGGGACGGCGGCGGCACCGGGTCGCTGCAGATGGCCGCTTTACCCGGGCGGAAAATGCCGGCTTTCTCGAACCCGATCTCCGCGCGCGTGGTGCCGAGGAAGTCGGTGTGGTCGATATCGATCGAGGTGACGATGGACACGTCGGCGTCGATCACATTGACCGCATCCAGACGCCCGCCCAGGCCCACTTCCAGGATCGCCACGTCGAGCGTTGATCCGGCCAGCAGGTGCATGATGGCCAGGGTGGTGAATTCGAAGTACGTCAGGTCGATGTCGCCGCGCTGCGCTTCGACCGCGTTGAAGCTGGCGATGAGGGCGTCATCGGACGCCATGTCGCCATTGATGCGGGCGCGCTCGTTGAAGTCGAGGAAGTGCGGCTTGATGTACAGGCCCACCTTGTAGCCGGCGCGCAGCAGGATCGCCTCTAACATCGAGCAGGTCGAGCCCTTGCCGTTGGTGCCGGCCACCATGATGACCGGGCATCTGAACGCCAGATCAAGGCGCTCCTTGACCTGGCGCACGCGCTCGAGGCCCATGTTGATGTGGACTTCGGCGTGGCGCGATTCGAGCAGGGCCAGCCAGGCGGGCAAGGTGGTGGGGAGTGTGGACATGAAAAGAGCCTGTAAAAACAACGGCGGCTCATGGGAGCCGGGCATGCATGCCCGTCCGCCATGAACCGCGATAAAACAACTGGCGTCAACCAGTCAGAATAGTCGATCAGGCCAGGACTTCAACCGCCTGGTCTTGCAGCAGCGCGAGCAGGCGCGCGATTTCTTCGCGCATCTTGCGGCGGTCGACGATCATGTCGACCGCACCCTTGGTGACCAGGAATTCGGCGCGCTGGAAGCCTTCAGGCAGCTTTTCGCGCACAGTGTTCTCGATCACGCGCGGGCCGGCAAAGCCGATCAGCGCTTTCGGCTCGGCGATGACGACGTCGCCCATGAAAGCGAACGAGGCCGATACGCCGCCCATGGTCGGGTCGGTCAGCACGCTGATGAACGGCAGCTTTTTCTCGGACAGCTTGGTCAGCATGGCCGTGGTTTTCGCCATTTGCATCAGCGACAGCAAGCCTTCCTGCATGCGCGCGCCGCCGGTGGCGGTGATGCAGATGAATGGCACTTTTTGCTCCAGCGCGATCTGGGCGCCGCGCACGAAGCGTTCGCCGACCACGGAACCCATGGAGCCGCCCATGAATTCGAATTCGAAGCAAGCCACGACCACCGGCAGGCTCATGATGGCGCCGCCCATGACGATCAGCGCATCGGTCTCGCCGGTCGCTTCCATCGCCGCTTTCAGGCGGTCGGGGTATTTTTTGCTGTCTTTGAACTTGAGCGTATCGACCGGCAGGGTTTCCTGGCCGATTTCATAGCGGCCGCCTTCGTCGAGCAAGCCATCGAGGCGCTCGCGCGCGCGGATGCGCATGTGGTGGCTGCATTTCGGGCAGACGTGGAGATTCGATTCGAGGTCGGTACGGTACAGGACGGCTTCGCAGGAGGGGCACTTGACCCACAGGCCTTCGGGCATGGTCTTGCGCGCGGCAGCGTCGGAACGCTGGATTCGTGGGGGCAGTAGTTTCTCTAACCAACTCATACATTCTCCTTCTGCGGCATCTTAGTGGTCGGTAGTTTAGCCGTTAAGACACTGCTTGTCGAACACAACGGAATGAAAATTACCTTTTAAACATTCTTTTCAGTCGTGGCATGGCGGTTGGATCGTCAACTCAGCAGCACGGTTCCCCGTGCGGCGCGACGGCGTGCGATGCGTTATGCTCCAGGCATGAATCCCTTGCATCCTAAAAAATTACTGCTTTCAAAATGGACAGCGCTGGCTCCCGTGAACCAGGAGAAGCATTTCATTGTCATCAAGGTGATCGAGTCCGAGCCGCCCGGCGAGGCCGTGGAATGGGTCGATCTCGATGCCGTGCACAGCCGGCAGACGCGGCGCATCGCATGCAAAACCCTGCGCGACGAAACGCAGTGGCGCCAGGGTTGGCTGTAAGGAAATCGCAGCCGGATCAATGACCCGGCTGCGTGCGGCGCTAGTAAATGCTCACTTGGCGCCCACTTGCGTCGGAGTGAGCACTTACTTTGCAGTCTTGGCGCAGGCGCTGCCGCCCAGTACCGGCACCTGGGAAGCGGCGCTGCCGCTGGTGCCCTGGAAGCCGAACTCGACAGTCTGACCCGGCTGGATGAGCGCGTTCCAGCCCACATTGCTCGCCGTGTACGGATTGCTGCCGCTCAAGACCGCATTCCACATGCTGGCCACTGTCGCGCCATCGGAGTAGGTCCAGCTCACGCTCCAGCCGTTCATGGCGCTGGTACCGCGGTTGGTGATCTGCACCGCACCGTTGAATCCACCCGGCCACTGGCTGCGCACCTGATACACGCACTGCTTGCTTGGGGGCGGGGTTGGCGGCGGTTCCACCGGTGGCGGCGGATCGATCGGCGGGGTCGTGGTTCCGCCCGGCACGCCCATGGCGATGCCGCGTCCGGCGGTACTCATATACACAACGCCGTAACGGTTCATGTCGCCGATGACGAACTGGCCATTGCCCGCTCCGCCGTACTGGTGGGCATCATCGTTGATGCGCACCCAGGTGGCGCCTGCATCGCCAGAGCGGTGCACGCCTTTGCCGCCGTTGACCGTCCCCCAGATAAACACCGTCGGGAAAGTCGCGCCCGCTGCGGCGGCGCCAAAGCCGACCGCGGCGGCGTAGCTCACGCTGCCGATGCTGCTGAAAGTGGCGCCCGAATCGGTCGAGCGGGCAAGACCCGCACCGTACAGCGGCACCCACAGCTCGCCTTCGCGGTTCGGCACCGCGCGGATCACTTTCGAGCCGCCCGACTGCAAGCTCGCTTTCGGGGCGAACGACACGCCGCCGTCGGTACTGACGAACATGCGCCCATTGTCATACGCGTAAAACTTGCGCGGATTGACGGCATCGGCCACTGGACGGGCAGCGCTCACGTTCAGGCCATTCACGGCGCTCCAGCTCGATCCGAAATCGGTCGAGCGGTAGCTGGTGGCCGAATTTTCCGGGCTGTGCAGCAAGACGGTGCCGTCGGACGAGAGCGCGACCTGGCCGTTCTTGCCGTTCATCGCCGCACTCTTCTTCCAACTGGTGCCGGTATCGGTCGAGTAATACATGGCCGGGTTATCGTTGCCGCCGGCGCGCACCAGCACCGAGGTCTTGCGCGCAGCAAAGTCGAGGCCGGTGGTGCTGCCGATCGATGGCGTGTGGATCGGCGCATAGCGGGTCGGATCGGTATGGCGGAAACCATCGTAGTCGCCAATGGCCGATACCAGCGGTCCGCCCGGGATGCTGACCAGGTTGAGCGGCACGGTTTCTTCCAGCCCGGCCACGTTGAAGGTCCAGGTGGCCGGGGTGGCGTTGATATTGGCGGTCTTGAAGATGCCGTTACCGGACGACACCCACGCCGCCTTGGTATCGAAAGGATCGAGCTCGACCGTTCCAGCCCAGTGGATCGCCTTGTCGCCGACCCAGGACACGCCCGCACTCTCCTTGGCGAAGCCGCGCTGGACCACGTCGGTCCAGCTGGCGCCGCCATTGGCCGAGGTGTAGATGCGGTCGCCCCAGGCATTGCCCTGCTGCTGGTAGGTGTTGATGGTCGAGGCCACCAGATTGTTCGGATTGTCGGGCGCCACGCTGATGCCGCTGAACGCCGAGCTGATGCCCGATGGCGTGACATTGGTCCAGGCGCCGGTGCCGACGTTGTACTTCCAGATCTGGCCGCGGTCCATCGGTTCCGGCTGGGCCCAGTGGCCGTGCGGACCGGCGCCGTTGGCGTAGGTGAGGTACAGGGTGCCGTCGCTGGCGCGCGCCACGCGCTGCGGCATCAGGTCGGTCGGCGCGCCGGTGACGGGCGCAAAGGTCTTGCCGCCATCGTTGCTGCGGTACAGATTGGGAGCCACGTAGCCGAAGCGCGACACGCCGACCACGATGCGCTGGGCTGCGCCACCCACCACGCTGGCCGGATCGAGCGCGACGAAGCTGATGCCGTTTTCGTTCGGGGTCGTGGTCACGTCCAGGCCGCTCACGCGGGCCCAGGTGGCGCCGCTGTCGCTACTTATGAACAAGCCGTTGGCGCGGGTGCCCACGTACAGGATGTTGCTCGAACCGGGATCGAACTGCAGGCGCTCGCCAGTCTGGCGGCCCATGCCGTTGCCGTGCGCCTTGAACAGGGCCGTCACATCGGTCTTGATGAAGGTTTTGCCGTAATCCGAAGAACGCAGGATCATGGTCTTGCCATTGTTGAAGTAGCTGATGCCGGCCAGCATGTAGACCTTGGCCGGATTTTTCGGGTCGAGGGCGATCGATTCGACGCCGAGCAGGCCCGTTTCATCATCCGACGCCCAATCGATCAGCGGCACCCAGCGCGCGGCGGTATTGTCCCAGCGATAAGCGCCGCCGACATCGGTGCGGGCGTAAGCCAGGCCTTTTTGGGTCTTGCTCGGAATCACCGCCGAGACGAAGCCACCGCCGCCCATGGCGACGCTGTTCCATTGGTAAGTTTCGGACGCGGCGCAGGCCGGTGTGGAGGCGGCGGCGCACAGGGCGCAAGCCGCTGCAATCGTCGAGAGTCGATGCATGAAGGTCATGGGATTCGCTTTTCTTGTTGGCGTGGAAAATGAAAACGTTTGCACACGTTAGCGAAAGCATGCTATGCCCCGTATGTACGGGTGTCTAATCTTTATTTTGAAAGCATTTGACAAAACAATGGACGAATTAGCATGGTTTACAAGCAAAAAATACAGTCCATAAGCAAGAGACGATTGCGTGGAATAAGGCGGCGACCAAGACGAGCATCCGGGCACTTGCCGGTTCGCTTTTGCCTGCACGGCGGTTTGCCAGGTCTGACGCGGAAACGATCGACACGACAGCAAAAAGATCATGTGCGCTGTGCTATATCTTCGATTAAGATTGCATTTTTTTTAACGGAGAGTTCATGAACACCTACCGCACAGCCATCCTGTCGGCCGTCCTCAGTCTGGCCGCTGCCGCGCCCGCGTACGCCGCGACGACCGCACGCGGCACGGTCAGCAATATCGGTTTCGAGCTGATCGATCTCGATCTGAACGACGGCATCACGCCTTCGCTCAATTTCAACGTCACGGGCGGTTATTATTTTGAAGATCCGTACACGGAATTGAAGCTGGCCGACCAGCGCAGCGGCTACACCGACACGCAGCGGCACAACGAGACCATGTCTGAACCGTACCAGCGCAGCGCATCGTATGCACCCTCCGCCGGCACGGCGCTGAATGCCTAGGCAGGCGTGAGCGGCCACTTGTTGGACGGCTTGGTGATGCAGGCGCAGGCCAGCAGCGCGGGTGGCGAGGCCGAGGCCACCAGTCTCGCCACCTCGGGCCACGTTCATTTCATCCCGTCCCCGAACACCGCGGTGCGCATCACGGCCGACCTGTACGCAAGCGCGACGCGCGCCCCGGGCCTGATCGACGGCGGCTCGTATGCCGACGTGCACTTCCTGATTTTCCAGGACGTTCCCGAGTCGTCCAGCTACTCCCGTCCGGACGAGCACCTGGCCGCCACCTACATGCCTGACGAGAGCACCACCAGCCTGTTCCAGGCCACCCATGTGGACTATGTGCTCAACAACCGCTCGAGCGCCTCGATCACCAATATGGTGACCTTCAACGCGATGGCCTCGGCCCACACCCTGGCTACCTCGCCGGTGCCGGAACCGGCTACCTACGGGATGCTGCTGGCTGGCCTTGGGGTACTGGCGGCAACGGCGCGCCGCCGCCGCCGCTAACACCGGGCCCTGGCCGGCCTGAAGCGGCTGCCTGAGCGGAAGCGGCTGCCAAGCCGCCAAAAAGCAGGCAGCGCGCTTCGGGCCGAAGTCAGCGATCGAGCGCGCTGCGGATGCCCGCGACGAAACGCTGCACGGCCTCCACCGCCTGGTCCTTCGGCGTCGCCTCGATCTCCTGGATGATGCGGCTGCCGATCACCACCGCGTCGGCCACCTGCGCCACCGCCCTGGCCGTTTCGCCATCGCGAATCCCGAAGCCCACCCCGATTGGCAGCTTGACACGCTCGCGGATCGGCGCCAGGCGGCGCGCCACATCGTCCACATCGATATTGCCCGCGCCCGTGACGCCCTTGAGCGACACGTAATAGCTAAAGCCGCTGCCGAACTTGGCCACCTGCGCGATGCGCTCCGGGGTCGACGTGGGCGCCAGCAGGAAGATCAGATCGAGCTCGCTGGCACGCATCGCCGTGGCGAATTCCTCGCATTCCTCGGGCGGATAATCGACCACGATGGCGCCATCCGCGCCCACCTCTTTGGCCCGCGCGATGAAGGTATCGGTACCAATGCGCTCGATCGGATTGGCGTACCCCATCAGCACCACCGGCGTGCTCTGGTTCGTTTTGCGGAACTCGCGCACGAAGCCAAACACGTCGCCGATACCGACATTGAACTTGAGCGCGCGTTCGCAGGCGCGCTGGATGACCGGGCCTTCGGCCATCGGATCGGAAAACGGCACACCCAGTTCGAGGATGTCGGCGCCGCCGGCAACGAGGGCGTGCATCAGCGGCACGGTCATTTCCGGGCCCGGGTCGCCCGCCGTGATGAAGGTGACGAGCGCGGTTTTTTTACTGGCCGCCAAAGCGGCAAAGGTTGGTGCGATTCTGGACATGGCGATGCTTTCTTGTAGTGTGGTCGAAAAGGTCGGGCTTCAGAAAACAACTGAATTGAAAAATCAGCTGAAATCGAGCCCCATCCGCTCCGCCACCGTGTGCATGTCCTTGTCGCCGCGGCCCGACAGGTTCACCAGGATCAGCTCATCCTTGGGCAGCGTGGCCGCCAGCTTGGCCGCATAGGCCAGCGCGTGCGACGATTCCAGCGCCGGGATAATGCCTTCGATATGGCAACAGTCATGGAACGCCTGCAACGCTTCGTCATCGGTCACCGAGACGTACTGCGCACGTCCCAGGTCCTTCAACCATGCGTGCTCCGGCCCCACGCCCGGATAATCCAGGCCCGCCGATACCGAATGGGTCTCGATGATCTGGCCATTCTCGTCCTGCAGAAGATAGGTGCGGTTACCGTGCAACACGCCCGGAATGCCGGCCGTGAGCGAGGCCGAATGCTTGCCCGAATCGAGGCCTTCGCCGGCCGCTTCCACGCCAATCAGCTTGACGTTCTTGTCGTCGATGTAAGGATAAAAAATCCCCATCGCGTTCGAGCCACCGCCGATACAGGCGACCACGTAGTCGGGCTGGCGTCCGGCCAGTTCCGGCATCTGCACCAGGCATTCCTCGCCGATGACCGACTGGAAATCGCGCACCATCATCGGATACGGGTGCGGACCGGCCACCGTGCCGATGATGTAGAACGTATTTTCGATGTTGGTGACCCAGTCGCGCATCGCTTCGTTGAGCGCGTCCTTGAGCGTTTTGGAGCCCGATTCCACCGGCACCACGGTCGCGCCCAGGAGCTTCATGCGGTACACGTTCTGGGCCTGGCGCTTGACGTCTTCGCTGCCCATGTAGACCACGCATTCGAGCCCGAAACGGGCGCAGATGGTGGCCGTGGCCACGCCGTGCTGGCCGGCGCCGGTTTCGGCAATGATGCGCGGCTTGCCCATGCGCTTGGCCAGCAATGCCTGGCCGATCACGTTATTGATCTTGTGCGCGCCGGTATGGTTCAGGTCTTCGCGCTTGAAGAAAATCTGCGCCCCGCCCTGCTGCTCGGACCAGCGCTTGGCGTGGTAAATCGGCGATGGGCGGCCGACGAAGTGCTTGAGCTCATAGCGGAATTCGTCGAGGAATTCGGGATCATGGCTGTATTTGGCGTACGCTTCTTTCAGCTCGGCCAGCGCGTGGGTGAGCGTTTCGGCGACGAAGGAACCGCCGTACGGGCCAAAGTGGCCGCGCGCATCGGGCAGCTGGTAGTCGGTGGTATGGAAAATCGGGGCGGCAGGGCCGCGCGCAGGTGCGTCTTTCATGGGAGTGCTCGCTTTTCAAAGGTGATATCGGCAGGCCGGCCGCAGCCGCGAAGGCAGCGGTCCATGGCTGGCAAAACAGGGGGCGTGACCAGCCCCGCGTCAATCGCGTTTAGTACGCCCGAGCCACCACACAAAACGACCCGAGGCGCGCGTTCTTTTGGAATGAGAAACCAATCGCAGCCTTTCCTGCACCACCGTGGATGTCATCTGCGCAAGGGCGGTACCCCGCTGCGGGCAACTGGTAGTGCGGTATTGTTGAACGTATTCTAGCAAATCGGCGCCGCTTGTGGTGGCGCCGACGCAGCAGGCGGTTCAGGCCCCGTGATCGGCCATCCGTACGGCGCCGGTGAAGGCGTCGATCTTGGCGCCATCCTTGATGCCCTTGCCCTGTTCGACGCCGCTGCTGATGTCGACCGCATACGGACGCACCTGGCGCACCGCGCCGGCCACCGTGTCAACCGTCAGGCCGCCGCTCAGTACCACGCGCGGGGCCAGTTCGGCTGGAATGACGGCCCAGTCGAAGACCTTGCCGGCGCCGCCGTAAGCGTCCACGAAGGTATCAAGCAGCAGGCTGGAAAACAACGGGCTGGCGGCGCGGCACAGCGCCTCTTCGGCCAGCAGGTCGGCGCCGGTGGTCTCGGGCCGCACGCGGAACACGCGCATGAACGGCCGTCCAACGGCAGCAGCGATAGCGGCGCACTCTTCCACCGTTTCGTCGCCATGGAACTGCAACTGCGCAAACGGCGCCACGGCGGCAACCGCCCTCACCTCGTCGATGCTGGCGTTGACGAACAGCGCCACCGTGGAGACCAACGGCGGCACGGCCGAGATCAAGGCGCCGGCCTGCGCGGCCGTCACGGAGCGTGGGCTTTTCGGATAGAACACGAAGCCGAGTGCATCGGCGCCGGCGGCCACCGCGGCCTGGACGTCTTCAGGGCGGGTCAGCCCGCAAATCTTGATGCGTGTGCGTTGCATGCGTGGCCTCAGAACCAGGGCAGTGGACGGGCCGCCTCGTGCGGCAAGCCCCATTTGGGATCGTAGTCGATCTTGGCCAGATACAGGCCATCGGGCATGAAAGTGGGCGCGGCGTCGTTGCGGTCGCGCCCTTCGAGCACGTCGCGCAGCCATCCAGGCGCATGCCGTCCCTGGCCGACATAGATCAGGGAGCCGATCAGGTTGCGCACCATGTGATGCAGGAAGGCGCTGGCGCGCAAGGTGAACACGATCACCTCGCCGTGCCGCTCGATGTTCACCGCGTGCATCTGCTTGACCGGCGACTTGGCCTGGCATTGCGAGGAACGGAAAGCCGAAAAATCGTGGGTGCCGACCAGGCATTGGGCGGCGGCGCGCATCAGGTCCACGTCGAGCGGGCGAAACACCCAGCCGGCGCGGCCCACCAGTAGCGGCGAGCGGATCGGATTGTTGTACAGGACGTAGTGATAGGTGCGCGCAAAGGCGGCGAAGCGGGCGTGGAACTCCTGCCCCGGATGCTCGGGCACTTCGGTGGCCCAGCGCACGGCGATCGCGTCGGGCAAAAAGGCGTTCACGCCGCGCACCCAGGATTGCATGCCGCGCGAGAGGCCGGTGTCGAAGTGGACCACCTGTTCGAGCGCGTGAACGCCGGTATCGGTACGGCCGGCGCAGGTGGTACCCAGCTCGACGCGCGCGAATTTTTCGAGCGCGATTTCGAGCCGGTCCTGCACCGTGTTGCGGTCTGGCTGCTTCTGGTAACCGTTGAAGGCGGTACCGTCGTACTGGACTCCCAGTGCTATTCGCTTCAATCTAGATCCAGTAACAGCCGTCGCTCATCAAGCCAGCTTGATGCGCATGTCGTTCGCCTTGGCCACCTGGGAAGCGCTGCCGCCCTTGATGACTTCATCGAGCAGTTCGCGTGCACCTTCCTTGTCGCCGATTTCCTGATAGGCGATGGCCAGGTCAAGCTTGGTCTCCATCTCCATCTGGACCGCCGTCAGTTCGCCGACCTGCACGTCGCCGGCGCTGCCGATGTCGTTGAAGTCCGGCAGTGCGGTGGTGTCGGCGCTGCCTGCGGGCAGGTCGAGGTCGAGCGAGTGCATGTCGAATTCCGGCACGGCGTCAGCCTTGGCGCTCTTGGTATCGGCGCCGAACGGATCGTCGTTGGCCAGGCTAGGCACGGCGCCCGGCGTGGTCGATTGCGGCAGGTCGAAGTTCATGCCGTCGAGGTTGAAATCGTCGTCCGCAGGCGCCTTCGACAGTGTCACCGCGGCCGCGGCCGCTGCCGGCGCCGGTGCATTGAAGTCCATGTCGAAGTCCATGTTCGGCGTCTCCGCCTTGACCGGCTCGACGTGCACCGGCGCTGCCGCTGGCGTGTCGAACGACAGGTGATGCTCGTCCATGACTTCGGCGGCCGGCGTCACCACCGGCGCGCTTGGGGTGACTGGCTCGAAGCTCAGGCCGCCCAGGTCGAAATCGAGGGTGTGCTCCTCGGCTGCCTTGGCGACTGGCGCGACCGGTGCCGGTGCAGCTGGCGCGGCGCTGGTGTCCTTGCTCAGGTCGAGGTCGAGGTCCATCAGTGCGCTGTGCGGACCGTTGTCGATTGCCGAAGCATCGAACTGGTCGGCCGGATCGACTGGCTGGCTGGTCGCGGCGGCTGCGCTGCTGCCGGCGCTGGCGTACAGCGGGTTCATCGCATCGATCGACAGGCCCAGTGCGGCCGCTTGTGCCCACTCGTCGCCCTGGCCCTTGGTCATGCCATACAGTTCGCTGGCCTGGCTCTCGAACGCGCGCTGATCCTTGCGGGCGGCGTAGATTTCCAGCAGTTTCAGGCGGACCGGATAGCGGTCGGGATGGGTGCGCAGCGCTTCCTTGAGAATCTCTTCAGCCTGGGCATCGCGGCCGTAGGCGATGTAGACGTCGGCTTCGGCGACCGGATCGACTTCATTGGTGTCGAGCTGGCTGGCCGATGGGGCGAAGCTGGAGTTGAACACGCTGTTGTTGGTGTCCACGCTCTGGCCGCCGGTTTCGGCGAACAGGGAGTGCGCCTGGTCGGTCGGCGCGCCGAGGATCGACGGCTCCGACGGATTGCGCTCGACCTGCTTGCGCTCGCGCCATTTCGACAGCCCGAACAGGCCGGCCAGCAAGGCAACGATGGCAGCGATCACGAGGACGATGTTTTCCATCAACATGTCGAAGAAGCTGGGCTCCGGCGCTGGCGCAGCCGGCTTGATCACCGGTGTCGGCGCAGGCACGACGGCCGGCACTGGCGCTGCCACAGGCGCATCGGCCACCACTGGCGCTGGCGTCACGGCCGGCGGGGTGACAGCCGGGGTCACGGCGGCAGGCGGCGGCACTGGTACGGCCGCTGGCGGTGGCGGCGCGACCACCGCAGGCGTGGCGGCCGGCGCAGGCGTGACCGGCGGCTTGGCGCTGACCACTTCCGTGATCGGCGTCTTCGGCGCGGTGGCGCCGGCGGCGGCCTTGCTCTTGACCGTCATGATCTTTTCGAGATCGCCAACGTTCTTTTCCAGTTCCTTGACGCGCTTGGTGGCGTCGGCCATGGCTTTTTCTTTGGCGATCTTGTCTTCCGCCGTCAGCGCGCCGGTTTTGCCGGCGGCGTCGGTCGCGCCAGTCGCTTTCGACAGCTTGAGCTGGTCTTTCGATTCGTTGGCAGCGGTTGGACGCTCGGCCACCTTGGCGGTGATCTTGCCGGCGGCGCTCTGGGTCTTTTCAGGTTCCTTGTCGGCCGAGCCGCTGGCGACCTGGCCGGCCAGCTTGTTGCGGTACGCGTTGAAGTCGGTGGCATGGGCCACCACGACGCCGCGCGCTTCGCCTTCGGAACCCTTGATCGATGCCGCCTCGGGCACCGCCAGGATCTGGCCCGACTTCAGGCGGTTCATGTTGTTGCCTGCAAAGGCGTCCGGATTGGCGCGGTACAGCGCAACGAGCATCATGTCGAGCGAAATATCGGCCGGCTTGATCTGTGCTGCGATCTTGCCCAGCGTATCGCCACGCTTGACCTTGTACTCGCTGTCGCCCTCGCCCTTGCCGGCGGCGCGCTGCGGCTCTTGCGACGGCGCTGCCTTTGGCTCGGCTTTCGGTTCCGCAGGCGCGTCGGCAGGCGGCTTGGCGGCAGTGGCCGCACCCGTCTTGCCGCCGGCCTTGGCGCCGGCTTTCGCATCCGCCTTGGCGCCGTTGCGGTTACCCTGCGACAGCACGTCGACCGGCGCGGATACTTGCGCGGTCTGGGTCGAACGCATTTCGACAGGATCAAGCAGGAAAGTGTATTCACGAACCAGTCGGCCCGAGGAGCCCCAGTTCAATTCGAGCAACATATCGACGAACGGTTCGTTGACAGGTTGCGAAGAAGTGACTTTGATGAACTGGCGGCCACCGCGCTGCTCGACGCTGAAACGCAGCGACAGCAGGGCCGGATTGAAATCGATATTGGCTTGACGGAAGGCTTCCGCCGGGGCCAGCTTGGCGGTCATACCGCCCGCTTCGTCATTGGCAACCGAGGTCAGTTCGATCTCTGCGTTCAGGGGCTGGCCGAGTGCGGACAGTACGGTCAGTTTACCGAGACCCGCCGCGTATGCCGAGGTGGACAGAAACACCGCACTGGCGACTGCGCCTGTGAGGGATTTCAACGCGAACGAAGTGAGCTTGGAGCGAGTGTTTAAATGCATAGTTGGCGGCATCATGAGTTGACGGGGGAGAAGGCTGGTTTCCCGGAGGTCTCAACATATCATCATGCACTAGAGCATGCAAGTTTTTGGAGCAACTATGTCGGGCAGTTGCTCACTAAATACGCAATTTCGCGCTTTCTGTAACAGCTCGGTCAGAACCGCATTCATGCCGCTATGTCAAGTACCTTGCAAGATATAACAACTGAATTATCAAGAAGTATACGAAAAACCGGGGTAATGGTGGCTAAAAACGCAAGTTACGCACAGGCCACCGCTGCGTGCTGTGCACCGACTGCATGCACAACACGCCATTCTACACGTATTTACTTATCGAGAATAATCCGCAGCATGCGGCGCAGCGGTTCGGCCGCGCCCCACAGCAGCTGGTCGCCCACGGTGAAGGCGGACAGGTACTCGCCGCCCATCGACATCTTGCGCAGGCGGCCGACTGGAATGGTCAGGCTGCCCGTGACCGCCGCCGGCGACAGGTCGCGCATCGACGCTTCGCGCGTGTTCGGCACCACCTTCACCCACTGGTTATTGGCGGCGATGATGTCGTTGATCTCGTCCAGCGGCACATCCTTTTTCAGCTTGATGGTCAGCGCCTGCGAGTGGCAGCGCATCGCGCCCACGCGCACGCACAAGCCATCGACCGGAATCTCGCTGCTGCCGAAGGCGGCGCCCAGGCCCAGGATCTTGTTGGTCTCGGCGCCGGCTTTCCACTCTTCCTTCGACTGGCCGTTGCCCAGGTCCTTGTCGATCCACGGAATCAGGTTGCCGGCCAGCGGCACGCCGAACTGCTTGGTCTCGTCAGCCGACATGCCATGCTGGGTCGCCAGCACGGTGCGGTCGATTTCCAGGATGGCGGCAGCCGGGTTGTCCAGCAGCGCTTTCACCGATTGATTGATGGTGCCGAACTGGGTCAGCAGCTCGCGCATATGCTGGGCGCCGCCGCCGGAGGCCGCCTGGTAAGTCATGGAACTCATCCAGTCGACCAGCTTGTGCTGGAACAGGCCGCCCAGGCCCATCAGCATGCACGACACGGTGCAATTGCCGCCGATGTAGTTCTTCACGCCGCGCGTCATCGCATTCTTGATGACGTCGAGATTGACCGGGTCGAGCACGATGACGGCATCGTCATTCATGCGCAGGGTCGAGGCGGCGTCGATCCAGTAGCCGTTCCAGCCGGCTGCGCGCAGCTTGGGGAACACCTCGCTGGTGTAGTCGCCGCCCTGGCAGGAAATGATGATCTCGCATTTCGACAGCTCGGTAATGTCGGTTGCGTCTTTCAGGGTAGTCTCGTTCTTCGCCATCGCAGGCGCTTTGCCGCCCGCGTTCGACGTTGTGAAGAACACAGGTTCGATGTGGGCGAAATCGCCCTCGTCCTGCATGCGCTGCATCAGGACCGAACCCACCATACCGCGCCAACCTACCAAGCCAACTAATTTCATCTTCTTTCCTCGTTAATGTAAGAGACTGCTTTACCCAAGCGCCTTGACCACTGCATTGCCCATTTCCTCGGTACCGACCCTGGTGGTACCGGCTTCAAAAATATCCCCGGTGCGCAAGCCCTGCGCCAGCACCTTCTTGACCGCGGTCTCGATGCGCTCGGCCTGCTCGGTTTTACCGAGCGAGAAGCGCAGCATCATCGCGGCCGACAAAATCGTCGCCAGCGGATTGGCGATGCCCTTGCCGGCGATGTCGGGCGCGGAACCGTGCGAAGGCTCGTACAAGCCCTTGTTGCTGGCGTCGAGCGAGGCCGATGGCAGCATGCCGATCGAACCGGTGAGCATGGCCGCGCAGTCGGACAAAATATCGCCGAACATATTCCCTGTGACCATGACGTCGAATTTCTTCGGCGCGCGCACCAGCTGCATGGCGGCGTTATCGACGTACATGTGATCGAGCTCGATGTCCGGATATTCCTTGTGCACGTCGGTGACGATGTCGCGCCAGAACTGGAACGTCTCCAGCACATTGGCCTTGTCCACGCTGGTGACGCGCTTGCTGCGCTTTTGCGCGGCCTGGAAGGCCACGTGCGCGATGCGGCGGATTTCCGTTTCGGCGTAGCGCATGGTGTCGAAGCCTTCGCGCTCGCCCTTGAACGGGCCATCCGGGCATTCGCGCACGCCGCGCGGCTTGCCGAAATAGATGTCGCCGGTCAGTTCACGGATGATCAGGATGTCCAGGCCCGATACCACTTCGGGCTTGAGGGTCGACGCCCCGGCCAGTTCCGGATACAGGATCGCCGGACGCAGGTTGGCGAACAGCCCCAGTTCCTTGCGCAAGCCGAGGATGGCCTGTTCCGGGCGCAGCGAGCGCTCCAGGGTGTCGTACTTGAAGTCGCCGACGGCGCCGAACAGCACCGCGTCGGCGCTCTTGGCCAGCGCCAGCGTGGCCGGCGGCAGCGGGTGGCCGTGGGCGGCGTAGCCGGCGCCGCCGACGTCGGCGGTTTCCATTTCAAATTGTTCGCCAAGGACGTTCAGTACCTTGACCGCTTGCGCCATGATTTCAGGGCCGATGCCGTCGCCCGGCAGGATTGCAATCTTCATGTGATCTCTTTTGTCGTCAGATAATGCATGGGGTTCAGATGACGTTGGCCAGCCAGGGCTGGGCCGCCAGGTGGCGCTCTTCGAAGGCGCGGATCTCGTCCGCGTGGCGCAAGGTCAGGCCGATGTCGTCCAGGCCATTCAACAGGCAGTATTTGCGGAACGGGTCGATCTGGAATTCATACGTGAGCGAACCGTTGCTCGTCGAGATGCGCTGCTGCTCCAGGTCCACCACCAGGCGAAAGCCCGGGAACGCCTTGACTTCGTTGAACAGGTGCTCGACCTGCGACTCGGTGAGGACGATCGGCAGCAGGCCGCTCTTGTAGCAGTTGTTGAAGAAGATATCGGCGAAGCTCGGTGCGACGATGGCGCGGAAACCATACTGGTCGAGCGCCCACGGCGCGTGTTCGCGCGAGGAGCCGCAGCCGAAGTTTTTGCGCGTGAGCAGGATCGAGGCGCCCTGGTAGCGCGCCTCGTTGAGTACGAAGTCGGGATTGAGCGGACGGCTGCTGTTATCCTTGCCCGGCTCGCCGTGGTCGAGATAGCGCCATTCGTCGAACAGATTGGGGCCGAAGCCGGTACGCAGGATCGACTTGAGGAACTGCTTGGGGATGATGGCGTCGGTGTCGACGTTGGCGCGGTCGAGCGGGGCCACCAGGCCTTCGTATATCGTAAATTTATCCATGGTCTTTTGCAGTGTGGGCGCGCCCCCGCCTGGGCGGGAGCGACGCGGCGGTCCGCGGAGCCGCCTGTTATTTTTTGCCGGCGCCGTCTATTTTCTGGCCGACTTTTTGAATGTCCTTGCCAAGGCCCGATACGGTGTTGCAAGCGGCGAGCAGCAGTGCGATGGCGAACAGGGCAAACAGCTTTTTCATTACAAACTCACTGACGATGGATGTTAGCGCAGTGCGCGCACGTCGACGAAATGGCCGGTGATGCCGGCCGCCGCCGCCATGGCGGGCGATACCAGGTGGGTACGCCCGCCCTGCCCCTGGCGACCTTCGAAATTGCGGTTCGAGGTCGAGGCGCAGCGCTCGCCCGGCTCAAGCCGGTCGGCATTCATGGCAAGGCACATCGAGCAGCCTGGCTCGCGCCATTCGAAGCCCGCGTCCTTGAAAATCTTGTCCAGTCCTTCGCGCTCGGCCTGGTCTTTCACCAGCCCGGAGCCCGGCACCACCAGCGCCAGGCGCACGTTGGACGCGCGCTGCTTGCCGCGCACCACGGCCGCAGCCGCGCGCAAATCTTCGATGCGCGAATTGGTGCACGAACCGATGAACACCTTGTCGATGCGGATGTCGGCGATCAGGGTGTTGGGCTGGAGGTTCATGTAGACCAGCGCCTTTTCCATGGCGTCGCGCCGCACGGCGTCTTTTTCCTGGTCGGGATCGGGCACGCGGCCATCGATCGAGGTGACCATTTCGGGCGAGGTGCCCCAGGTGACCTGCGGCTTGACGTCGGCGGCGTTGAGCAGCACGACCATGTCGAACTGGGCGCCCTGGTCCGAATGCAAGGTGCGCCAGTAGTCGACCGCGCGGTCCCAGTGCGGACCGGCCGGCGCGTAGGGGCGGCCCTTGACGTAATTGATGGTGGTGTCGTCCACGCCGATCATGCCGGCGCGCGCGCCCGCTTCGATCGCCATGTTACAGACCGTCATGCGCCCTTCCATCGACAGTGCGCGGATCGCGGCGCCGCCGAATTCGATGGCGTAGCCGGTGCCGCCGGCGGTGCCGATCTTGCCGATCACGGCCAGCACGATATCCTTGGCGGTCACCCCGGCCGGCAGCACGCCGTCGACCTGCACCAGCATGGATTTGGATTTCTTGGCCAGCAGCGTTTGCGTTGCCAGCACGTGTTCGACTTCGGAGGTGCCGATGCCGTGCGCCAGGCAGCCGAAAGCTCCGTGGGTGGAGGTGTGCGAGTCGCCGCATACTACCGTCATGCCGGGCAAGGTGGCGCCCTGCTCCGGACCGATCACGTGCACGATGCCCTGGCGCTTGTCGTTCATGTTGAAGTAGGTCAGGCCGTAACTCTTGGAGTTGGCGTCCAGCGTTTCGACCTGCAGGCGCGAGGTGGGGTCAAGGATGCCGTCCTTGCGGTCGGTGGTCGGCACGTTGTGGTCGGCCACCGCCAGGTTGGCCGAATTGCGCCATAGCTTGCGGTTGGCGGCGCGCAGGCCATCGAAGGCCTGCGGGCTGGTCACTTCATGCAGCAGGTGGCGGTCGATGTAAAGCACCGTCGTACCGTCGTCGTCGGAACGCACGATGTGCGATTCCCAGAGTTTGTCGTAGAGCGTTTTTATCATGATGGAAGGTAGTAGGCGACTGCATGAATCAAGTACCGCATTTGATTATGCCATATTTGTGCAGCGCAGTAAGCCTTGCCCCATTTTGATACTTTCGCAGTTTTCGATACGCGTTTCCTGAAGTTTATTCACCGAATGTATCGTGTCAGCGAACGAAGCCATCGTCACTGGATCAGCGCCAGTGATCCGATGAAGGCGCCGGCGCGCGCCATCGATGCCGGGGCGGGATCGGCGTCGGCCGTTACGATATACACCGTGGAGCCCACCACGAGCATTCGGATCAGGCGCTGCCCGGCCTTGATGTCGCGTCCGGGGTAGCCCTTGAATATCAACTCCATCGGCGGCACGGTCATGACGTCGTTGAGTCCGAGCAGGGTTGCCTGCAATTGGAGCATGACCGTCTCGGGATCGGCGGGCGCCGCGCCCAGGTCGAGCACCTGGACCCGGTAGTTTTCGCTGTGTGCGAATGCACTGAATTGGCGCATGCGGACCGCACCCATACGTTGCAGCACGTTGGCGCGGACGGCATCTTCGTCCGGCTTGATGGGAAACGCGATCGTCATGGCGCCGTCGGGCGAGGTCCAGAACTGGCCGGCGAGCGGCGCGCCGGCTTTGCCTGCACTGCCGGCAGGCGCGGCTTGCCACGTCCCGGCATCGCCGGCGCGCTCGGGCTGCGGCGCGGAATGTGCACGCCCGGCCTCATCGCGCAGCGTCGATTTTGTTCCCTGCGAGACCAGATACGTAAGGATGAACAGCCAGGCGCCCACTTTGACCAGGGTGGAATTCGGACCCGTCGCGGGGCCGTGGGCGTTAGCGCCGTCAGTGCCTGGAATCAGGCAGCAGACGATTGTCGTGCCGAGCCAGAACATGGTCCACATCAACTCCACGAGGTGCTCGCCTCCCACGAAGCCCCCGATAAAGATGAGCAGGACGACGCCGGCCAGCCAGGCGCCGCTCAGGTTTACGTCGTGCAGGCGCAGCACCATCAAGCGCATCATCCAATACAGTACCATGAGGCCGGCCGCAACGACCGGAGTGAGCGCCACCCACTGGAATTGCGCCGAAAGCCGCAGGCCAACCGCGAACAGCGCGCCCAGCGCGACAAACAGCGGCAGGCTGCAGGCCAGCGCGCGCATACGGCCTACGCGGCCCTGCATCGACAAGGCGAACAGCGACGGTTCGGGGTCCATGTGAACCGATTCCGCAGATTCCGCGTGGACGCGCATGCTTTCCGCTTCGCGCACGCGGCGCTGCGCTGCGGCGGGATCTGTTTTTTCCAGGGCAACCGGGGCGCGCGGTGCCGCGGGAGCGGGAATGGGAGCGGGAACGGAAACAGGGGCCGGAACGGCGGCGGCGCGCGCCTGGGCCGCTTTGGCCAGAGTGGCGTCGATACTCTTCCTGATCCACGCCACGCGGTCGCCGGCGATGTCGAAGGTACGGTCGCTCAAAGCGACCAGGATGCCCGCGTCGGCATGCAGCATGCGCACCACCTCCGCGCCCGACAGCGTCGCAATGGCGCCGCCATGATGCCGCTCGACCCGCTCGCGTACTTCCGAGATCAGGATCGATTGCCCGGTGGCGCCGGCGCTACCGGACAGGTGCAGCGTGATGCTGCTGGCATCGCTGCCGGGCGGCTGGATGACCGGGACGGAAAATTTGGTATTAACGAATTTTTCCCATGCCGGATTCAACGATCCGTCCGCCTGCGCGGCGCTAAGCACCTGCTCGAAATCTTGCGACATCTAATAACAACTTTCAATGTAAGGATAGCGGGAGCGCGCCTCCGCGGCGCGATGGCGCGCGGCTTGCCTACAGCAGCGTGCTCAGCACGAAACCGAACAGCGTCTTGACCAGAAAGAAACCGAACTGCAGGAAGATCAACAGCCCCGCGCCCACCTTGACCAAGGTGGAATTGGGCGAGGGAACACCGCCATAGTCGTTCTCGCCATCGGTACCTGGAAGCAGGCAGTAAACGAGCATGAATCCCAACGAGAAAATAGTCGACGCCGCAACCAGGAACACCGCCATGCCGGTGGCGCCCATGAGCATCATGGCCGCGATAAATCCGATCAGCCATTTGCCGCTCAAGTTCAGATCGTGCATGCGCAACACCATCAGCCGTATGGGAAAATACAAGGTCACGATGAAAAGCAGGCCGCCGACGACATACATGACCCCGGCCCCGTCCACTTTGATTCCGCCCAACATCGCCACCAACGCGCAGCCGTACATCATGACGACGATCGGTGTCGAGTAGGCCATTGCCCGGAGCCGGCCAATGCGGCCTTTCATCGACCAGCCGATCATGGCCGGCTCGTCGCCCGCTTCGCGCTGCGCGACGGCGCCGTTCCCCATGGAGGCCGCTGATACGCTGTAGACCCCGGCTTCCAGGGCATTGGTGCCGGCGCCGGCGGAAGCCGCGGCCATGCTGTACAGCTCGGCCGCCACCGGATTGATATTGACGCGACCGAGCAGCCATTGGTACACGGCGCGGTTTCGCTCGAAGGCGGCCGCCGGGGCACGGATCGTGATCGCCACCACGGTGCCCTCGATGCGCAAACAGGCCAGCAGGAAGCGGCTCGCGGCTTTGTCGCCGGCGAACGTGCCGCTAAATTCGGCGGCCTTGCCTTCGATGCGCTCGCCCCAGCCTTCGCCGTGAAGGTCATAGGCAGCGCCGTCCTGCGTCAGGCAGGGCATTTGCTGCTGCACCATGCCGACGCGGTTGCTCATCGACTGGGTCAGCGAGACGTTGGGACGCAGTGATCCGCTCAGTTCCAGCACCGTGCCGCCCTGCTTGTCCTGAAAACGCAGGCCACCGGGCGTGCTGCTTTCGCGCCAAGCGGCCGGCACGAACAAGGCCAGGCCGATGTTGGGCATGACGACGCTGCGCGGCTGGAGCGCGGCGATGTCGAGGGCGGCGACGGCAGGTCGGCGAACGCTGGCCCGAGCCGGTGGGGCCTTGTCGAGGATGACCGGCGCGCGCACCGGTTCAGTTGCGCGAGCAGGCACGGGGACAGGTGCGGGTGCGGGTGCGGGTGCGGGTGCGGGTGCGGGTGCGGGTGCGGGTGCGGGTGCGGCTGCCGATGCGGGTGCGGCTGCCGATGCGGCGGCCTGCGCCTTGGCTGCGGCCTTGGCCAGCGACGCTTCGATGCCCTTCCGCAGCCACTCGACCCGGTCGCTGGCGATGTCGAAGACGCGATCGCTCAAGGCGATCCGGATGCCGGCGTCGGGCTGGAGCATGCGCACCAGATCCAGCCCCCGCAGCGAGGTCAGCACGCTGCCTTGCAGCGGCTCGACCCGCTCGCGCACTTCCGCCATCAGGATAGAGCGCTTGCCGTCGCCCGCAGCATCGGTCAGATGCAATTCGGCGCTGCCGGAAGCCGATCGGACGGGAACGAAAAAATGCGTGCTCACCAATTTTTTCCAGGCCGGATGCAAGGATCCATCCGCCTGCGCAGCGCTCAGCACTTGCTCAAAAGTTTCCGACACCATCGATAAACGACTTTCAGTTAAAGTTTTCAAAAATAAACAAAAGATGCCATCCTGACATGTATTGCCAGGCGGCACAACTGAAATCTCGTCAATATGGGAAGAAAACCAGAAGCGCTGCCACGGAACGGGTCCGGCGGCAGCGCCCGGGGGGGACAATCAGGCGGCGACTTTGAGGGTGCCGCGGCAGCCATCCATGAGGAACGACAGGCCGACCACCAGTACCAGCTCGCCTTCGGCCGAGCGCGCGGTGCCGGTGATGCCGTCGACGCTGATGGCGGTCATCGGCTTGATCACCAGGTCGGCGGTACCGTCCACCGCTTCCACCGCGAGGATGTAAGGCTGGGGCGCGGCGATCACGATGCCGACTTTTTCGGAACAGGCTTCGTAGCCGAGCGAGCTTGCCAGCGAACGCACCGGCAGCGGGCGGCCCTGGTCCTTGAGCACCGGCGCGCCGCCGACGTTCATGAAGTTATCGGGCAGTTCGACCACGCGCTGGACCACCGCCATCGGCAGCGCCAGGGCGGCGCCGGAGGTCGACACCAGCATGGTCGGCACGATCGACAGTTCGATCGGCAGGCGGATCGCGAACTTGGTGCCGTGGCCGAGCGAGGAATCAATGTGGATCGCGCCACGGTTCTTTTCCACGGCGGTCTTGACCACGTCCATGCCGACGCCGCGCCCGGACACCGAGGACGCCACTTCCTTGGTCGAAAAGCCCGGCAGGAATACCAGCTGGTAGGCTTCTTCGTCGCTCTGGGCGCCGTTTTCGTTGATCAGGCCTTTTTGCACGGCCTTGCGGCGCAGCGCGTTCGGGTCCATGCCTTTGCCATCGTCCTGCAGCACGATCATGACGCTGTTCGCTTCCTGCCAGGCCTTGAGCGAGATGAAGGCCTTGGACGGCTTGCCGGCCGCGAGCCGGTCTTCGGGCGACTCGACCCCGTGGTCGAGCGCATTTCTGAGCATGTGCACCAGCGGGTCGTACAGGCTGTCGACCACCACGCGGTCGACTTCGGTCTCGGCGCCTTCGATGGTCAGTTCGACGTCCTTGCCCAGGTCCTTGGCCAGTTCGCGCACCAGGCGAGGGAATTTCTGGAACAGGCGTCCGACTGGCTGCATGCGCGTGGCCAGCGTGGCGCGCTGCAGTTCGGCCGAATAGCGCGAGGCGCGTTCCAGCGTTTCGGTCAGGGTCGCCATGAGGGTGGCGGCGGGACCTTCGAATTTGAATTGCAGCAGGCGTTCGAGCAGCACGGCGGCCTGGTTGGCGGCCTGCACCGACTCGCCGGCCACTTCGAGCAGGGCGTCAAGCTTGACGGCGTCGACGCGGATGCTGTCTTCCTTGGCGGGCGCGGAGGCGGCGCGGAATTCCTGCACTTTTTCTTCGCGCCGGTCGGCGCCGGCGTCGGCGCCGGCGTCGGCGCCAGCCGGTTTGGCGGCGGCAGGTGCGTGCGCGGCGGCGGCCACCACGGGAGCGGCTGCGGCTGCGGCTGCGGGAACGGCGGCAGGCTTGTCGGCCGGCGTGTAGGTACCGGCCGGCGTGACCGAGATGAACATGGCTTCCCAGTCGAGTCCATCGGAGCCGGGCGTGCTGGTGGGCGCGGCGGCTGCGACGGGAGCGGCTGCGGCCGGGGCGGCGGCAACCGCTGCGGGTGCCGGCGCTGCCACCGGGGCTGCCTTGGGCGGGGCGTCGCCCTTGCCTTCGATGGCGTTGACCAGGATGCGTTCGAGCGAGTCGGGCATCGAGGCCAGTTGTTCGGGACGGGCGCCGTTCGACAGGTCGGTCAGCTGGTCGGCCACGAAGCCGGAGGCTTGCAGCGCCGCTTCGATGGCGATCGGCGTGACCGGGGCGGCGCCGGTGCGCAGCGCGTCGAACAGGTTCTCGGTCAGGTGGCAGGCTGCCACCAGGGCTGGCAGGTTCATGAAGCCCGCCCCGCCCTTGATCGTGTGAAACGAGCGAAACACCGCGTTGAGCGTTTCCTTATTGTTCGGATCGCGCTCGAGGGCGAGCAGGTGTTCTTCTACGTTGACTGCAAGATCCATCGCCTCGACGACGAAATCCTTGAGCATATCGTCCATTAGAATCCCAGGTCGGCAAGTAAGTCGTCAACATTGTCTTGATCGAGTGCGACTGACGGGAACGATGGCCCCGACATCAGCGCTGGCTTGTGCAACAGTTTTTCGCGGACGGCCGGCGGCGCGTTATCGCGCAGCAATTCGGCCAGTTCGTGTTCCACCGTCTTGGTGATGATCACCACTTTCTTGATCAGCTGGCCGGTGATGTCCTGGAAGTCCTGGGCCATCATGATGTCGAGCAGGCGCGCTTTTTCCGCTTCGGTGGCGTCGGTGACGGCCTGGGCAAAGGCGCGCGAGTCGCCGGCCAGGGTCTTGAATTCGTCAATACTGAGCTTGCCCGCGAACAGGTCGGCCCAGCGCGTGTCCATGACCTTGGCTTTCTTCGACAGCACGTCCTGCGCCGGCATGCCTTCGTCGAGCGTATTGAGGACCTTGTTGGCGGCCTGCTCGGTCAGGCTGGCGACGTATTCGAGGCGGTCCTGGGCATCGACGATCTGGGTCGACGCTTCCGACAGGGCCTTGTCGTAGCCCAGTTCGCGCAGGGAGTCGTGCAGCAGGCGCACGATGCCGCCCAGGCGTTCGAACATGGGTTTGCCGTGTTCGTCGGTTTCGACGGCTCCTTCCGCTGCGGGGACGGCAGCGACGGCGGCTGGCGCAGCCACGGCGGCGAGCGCGGACTCGGGCGGACGGGTCGAAGCGACCTGGTCGAACAATGCTTCCATATCGTCTTCAGCAGCCGCGGCCGGCGCCGGCGCAACTGCGGGCGCCGGTTCGCTGCTGCGCTGCGCGGACACTTCCTCGAATAATGCGTCGAAATCATCAGCGGCGTCGGTCATAGTCCCTGCTTCTCCATGTTTGTAAGGTGTTCGCAATCAATCTGCTGGTGTCTGGTGGTGCCATGCAAGTTCGGGGTAGAGCATGATGCGCGGCAACATCGCCGGTTTACGCGAGTTTAGCAGCGTGCGGTGCCCTTGGTAAATCACTGTGCATGGGTCGCGCCAAAATGGCACGTGAAACTTGTGCCATCGCTAATGAAAACGTGACTTTGATGTGCAATTGACACTGTGGAGTGTTGTATTTCGTAAGCGCGGCGCTGCGGGCAGTGGCAATTCGCGCGCGCCCGGCAAAAAATGGGACATCAGCCGCCTCCAGCTTGCTTGTCGGTTTGATCAAGATCAAAGGTTTGCGTTCTATCAATCGTCAGAACGCGCACTACAATACAGAATACGACCTGCTGCGGGGAGAACTCATCATGTATCGGAAGATCCTGATTACGACAGATGGCTCGGCGGTATCGAAACACACCGCCTGTGCCGGCGTCGATTTCGCCAAACAGATGGGGGCCGATGTGCTGGCCCTCTATGTGGCGCCGGAGTACCAGTACCCGGTGTACGTGGAAATCATCCCGCCCTCCTATCCCAGCGAAGAGGAATATCTGGCGCAGATGCGGCGCGTCGGCCAGGAGCACCTCGATTCGGTCCTGCGGGCGGCGCAGGATGCGGGGCTGCGCTGCGAGGGCATGACGGCCTTTGCCGATGCCGCCGCGCTCAAGATCGTCGAGGTGGCGGAGCAGCGCCAGTGCGACCTGATCTTCATGGGTTCGCACGGGCGCAGCGGCTGGGGCCAGCTCTTGCTGGGCAGCGTGACGAACAAGGTGCTCTCGCACACCAGCAAGCCGGTACTGGTGCACCGGCTGATCAAGGAACCGGGAACCTAGCAGTTACCTAGCAGATTTGCCTATAGCGCAAGCGACCATTTTGCCGTACCCTGTCCCGGGCTGCGGGGCGTCCGCGCTGGCGTTGCCGCCGTCTTGCTGCCCAGTCGTCTTTTTCAGCGGCGTGTTTGCCGTCCCATGCTCACTTATCTGATTGTAATTTTATGATACGCATTGTTGTTGCCGATGACCACACGATCATGCGCGAGGGCCTCAAGCGCATCCTCGACGGCGCCCTCGACATCGATATTGTCGGGGAAGCCATCAACGGCTTTGAAGTGCTGTCGCACGTGCGCCAGGGCGGCTTCGACCTGCTGCTGCTGGACCTGTCGATGCCGGGGCGCAGCGGCGTCGACCTGATCCGCCAGATCCGCAGCGAAGCGCCCAAGCTGGCCATCCTGATCCTCACCATGCACGAGGAAGAGCAGTACGCCGTGCGTGCCATCCGGGCCGGCGCCCAGGGCTACCTGACCAAGGAAAGCGCCGGCACCCAGCTGGTGGGGGCGATCCGCAAGGTGGCCTCGGGGCGGCCCTACATCAGCACCGAAGTGGCCGAGCAGCTGGCGCTGAACATCATGACGCCCAACGAACAGTTGCTGCACAAGCAGTTGTCGGACCGCGAATTCGAAGTCTTTTCATTGTTGGTGGGCGGCAAGTCGATTACCGAGATCGCCAACAGCCTGCACCTGAGCGTGAAGACGGTCAGCACCCACAAAACGCGCATCATGCAAAAAATGGGCATGACCTCGCTATCGGAAATGGTGCAGTACGCCGTGGCCCATCGCCTGCTGTCGCCATTCAAGACGTAACAGGGGGCGAAAAGTTTTAGACACCGGCGCGATAAATTCGTGCCGAGAAACCTCAAGTAATCGCCTTTTGTACCCATCAGTAGCACGCACTCCGCCTCGCTCCCACGATCATGTTTTCACTCTGTGGATCGGC
This sequence comes from Massilia sp. DJPM01, assembly GCF_030348125.1. Lineage (NCBI taxonomy): Bacteria > Pseudomonadati > Pseudomonadota > Betaproteobacteria > Burkholderiales > Oxalobacteraceae > Massilia > Massilia sp. DJPM01. The sequence goes on along the minus strand of NZ_JAQOZV010000019.1, from coordinate 19,484 downwards.
ACTTCCACTAGGAATAGTCCTACAAGGGCGCGCCCTATCCTACTCCCAGATTCAGCGTTCGCTGATATCAATGCCGGGCTCGTGTTGGCATACTTAAATCCAGCGATTCGGCTTTCCTGCGGTTCATAAATTGTTCTTACGCAAGCTAGCCAGCCGTGCTGTACATCACTTTTGAAGCTCCGGTCGCAGGTCGTTCAGATCGTTGTTCAAGCCTGATACCCGCAGCCTGAAACTTCGAATTTTCCTTACCCTGGAGATGAGCATGCTGACCACGCCACCGCAAGACAACCGCAACACCCCCACGTCGACCATGCATTCCTCTCCGATGGAAGCAGGCCGGCAGCGCCAGGGCCGCCTCTGGTCCAATCTCAAGGAAGTCTGCGACCTGCTGCACATCAGCGCGGCGGTGTCGATCAACAGCGAAGAACTGCTGTTCCAGCATGTGCAATTCAAGACCGGCCAGCGCGTCCACACCATCGGCCAGGCCTTCGACACCCTCTACATCGTCAACTCCGGCTTCCTCAAGACCGTGCTCATCGACGAATTCGGCAACGAACAGGTACTCAGCTTCCCCATGAAGGGCGACATGCTCGGCGTCGATGGCATCCACACCCGCCACTACGCTTCCGAAGCGGTGGCCCTGTCCGACTGCGATCTGATCTTGCTGCCGTTCAAAAAGCTCACGGCCCTCGGCCGCGTGCACCTGGAACTGGAAAACGTCATGTACGGCGTGATGAGCCGCGAACTGGTGCGCGAACAAGCCATGATCGGCATGCTGGGCGCGCTCAGCGCGGAAGCCCGCGTGGCGCGCTTCCTGGTGTCGCTGGCCGACCGTTTCGCCGCCATGGGTTATTCCAGCAAGCTGTTCAACCTGCGCATGACGCGCCATGAAATCGGCAGCTACCTGGGCCTGACCCTGGAAACCGTCAGCCGCACCTTGTCGGCTTTCAACGAAATCGGGTTGATCACGGTCGACCAGCGCACCATCGGCATCAAGGATGCCGATGCCCTCAAGACCCTGCGCCGCCTGCCGCCATCGCGCTCGCGCGCCAAGCAGAACAGCGCCGCCAAGGCCAAGGCCGAAGCCGAACAGGCTGGCGACGCCAAGCTGCTGGCCACCACCACCGTCTGAAACGTTTCCGCCTGCAAAAACGGCGCCCTGCGGGGCGCCGTTTGCATTGCATCACACCATGTTACTGGTCGCGCGACAGCACGCCGTCCGTGATCCGGACCTTTTCGCCCACGCGCAGGCCTGGGTCGTTTTCGTACGTCACGGTCTGGGTACCGCCGTTGCTGAAGCGGATCACCACTTCGTAATGCTGGGTCTTGCGGGCATTGCGCTCGATATTGCGGCCCACATAGGCGCCGCCGACTGCGCCGGCGATCTGTGCCGCGGTACGGCCGTGGCCCTTGCCGACCTGGCTGCCCAGCACGGCGCCAAGCACGCCGCCACCGATGGTGCCGAGATAATTACCGTCGCCATTGACCTCGACCACATTGATCGCGTCCACCGTGGCGCAATTGGTGCAGTAACGCACTTCGCGTGGCGTTGGCGTGGCGGCCGCGACACGCAGCGGCTTGCCGAGGACGGCGGTCGACACGCGGCCGCCCACGCGCATGGTGGCCGTCACGGCGCTGTTCGGTGCAATCCGGTCGGCGCGGCGGATCGTATAACCGCCGCTGTATTCGCCGGGATTAACTTCCGGCAAGAAGAACACGCCACGGGTGCCGGCGATGGTCATGTCGACCTTGGCCCCCGGCGTACCGTAGACCGAAAACACCAGTTCATTGCCCGGCGTTAAATCATCATCGCCCTGCACCTCGAAGCGCGCGATACGCGGCACATCGGCGGTGCGTTCGCGGCCCTGGTTGTCGCGCGGATGGCGGCCGACGTCGCGCAACAGCGATTCGCTGAGCACGCCACTGGTGACCTGGTTACCGACGCGCAGGTTGGCGGTCACGGCGCTGCCGCCCGTGATGTTGTCGCGCCCGCCGAGGGTGTAGGTGCCTTCGTACTGGCCCGGCTCGGTTTCGGTCAGGTTCAGGTTGCGGTTGGCGCCGGCGATGCTCAGGGTCGCGCGTCCGCCCGGAGTGCCGTACAGGTTGAAGTTCAATTCCACGCCTGGCTTGAGGCGGCGCACTTCTTCCACATCAAAACCGCGGATCACCGGAGTGTAGGCGGCGGCATTGTTGTTGTATTGCTGCGCCAGTGCAGGCGCGGCCAGGGTCACGGAAAAGAGTGGCAGCGCAGCCAGGAATGCGACGCGCGATGCGACGCGCGATGCGGCGCGAAATATTGTTGTCGGTTTGATGATGATCTCCTAGGAGGTTGTTCAGCGAAGCCGGATATTTCCAGCAGTCATGTCAAGTTACGCGCAACGTATACGGGCGTCGGTGCGCTAGCGTACGCAATGCACAGCCTCGCCCGAGCTGACACACACCTGCTCCCCCGGCCCCGGTGCGACCACGAAGCCGCCCGTAAACGCGCCGAACGATGGCAGCACCATGCGTGCCGGTCCGATCAGGAAGCATGGCAGGCGCAGCGAATCGAGCCGGGTCGAGATCCGGAATACCGGATGCACATGCCCCGCCAGCACGTAGCCCGGCGCGGCGATGTCGGGATGGTGGCAAAACGAGAACGGCGCCACCGTGTGCGGCTCGTCGACCATGCCGATCGCCAGCGCCGCCGCCGGGTCGCCCGCGTGCTTGTCGTGGTTCCCGCGCACCAGGGTCAGGACCAGGTCCGGATGGCGCGCGCGCCACGCCAGCATCGCGTTCAGCGTGGCCGGGGCATGGGCGGCGCGCGCGTGCAGGAAGTCGCCCAGGAAGACGATCTCGCGGGTTTCATGCGCGGCCATCAGCGCGTCGAGGGCGTCAAGGTTCTCGGTGGTGGTCCCGCGCGGCACCGGCACGCCCTGCGCGCGGAACGAGGCCGCCTTGCCGAAGTGGATGTCGGCGATGACCAGCATCCGGCGCGCCGGCCAGTACAAGGCCTTTTCGGGCAGCAGCAAGACCGTTTCATCAGCCAGCTGCATCGCGCGGAACGTCATGGCAGGGCCGCCTTCTCCAGTTCGCGCAGCATGCGTGCCACGCGGTCCGACAGCTTTTCGGTGCTGAGTTTTTCGCGAAAGCGCTCGACCATCAGCGCAAAGCCGAACGGCGTGGCGCGTTTGACTTCGCGAAAAGCCACGCTGCGCGCATGCAGCTCGATCAGGGTGTCGCGCAGGCGCGTCAATTCCAGCTCCTGCTCCATCACCTCGCGCTGCGCCTGCGTGAGCAGCAGGTTGCCCGCATCGTGCTTGCGGAATACCTCGAAAAACAGCGACGACGATGCCTGGATCTGGCGCGTGCTTTTCGGCTGGCCCGGATAGCCCTGGAACACCAGCCCGGCGATGCGCGCCACTTCGCGGAAGCGCTGCTGCGAAAGCTGGGTCGCGTTCAGGCTCGCCAGCACGTCGTCGAGCAGCAGTTCGGTGGAAAACAAGGGCACCTCAAGCCCCGTCACGTTGGCCGACGCCGCCACAAACGCGCGCGCCCAGTCCACCGGTTCGGCCGCCAGCAGCTCGAAGCCATAATCATTGATCGCGATCGAAAACGTGATCGGCTGCACGCGCGCGATGCGGTAGGCGAACAGCGAGGCCAGTCCCATGTGCACGGAGCGTCCCGCGAACGGATACATGAACAGGTGATAGCCCTCGCGGCTGGTCATGGCCTCCACCACCAGCGTATCGATGGTCGGCAGCGCGGACCAGCGCTGCTGGATTTCCAGCAGCGGGCGGATCGCCTCCATTTCCGGACCTCGGAACTCGCCACGTGCCGCGTGGCGTAATTCTTCGAGCGCGGCGTGCGCCAGTTCCGACGACATCGGCATCTTGGCGCCCTGCCAGCGCGTCACCGCCCCGCGCGCCCCGGTGGCGCGCTTCACGAATGCGGTCATCTCGTGCACCCGGATGAACTCCAGGATCCGTCCGCCGAACAGGAAATGATCGCCCGCCTTCAGGCGCGAGATGAACGATTCCTCGACGCTGCCGATGCGCCCTCCGCTCATGTACTTCACCTGCATCGTCGAATCGGACACAATGGTGCCGATGCCCATGCGGTGACGCCGCCCCAGCGCCACGCTCGGCACGCGGTATACGCCCACGTCGTCGGCGATCACGCGCTGGTATTCCGGATACGCGGTCAGGCTTTGCCCGCCGCGCGCCACGAAATCGAGCGCCCATTGCCACTCCTCCGGCGTGAGCGCGCGGTACGACCAGGCGCTGCGCACCTCCTGGTACAGCTGTTCGGAGCGAAAGCCGCCGCCCAGCGCCACCGTCACCAGATGCTGCACCAGCACGTCGAACGGCTTGTTGGGCACCAGCCGCCCTTCGATGCGGCGCGCCGCGACAGCGTGCTTCGCGCCCGCCGCTTCCAGCAATTCCAGGCTGTGGGTCGGCACCAGCGTCACGCGCGAGACGCGCCCCGGTGCGTGGCCGCTGCGCCCGGCGCGCTGCAGCAAGCGCGCGATGCCCTTGGCACTGCCGATCTGCAGTACCCGTTCGACCGGCAGGAAGTCCACGCCCAGGTCCAGGCTGGCGGTGCAGATCACCGCTTTCAGCTCCCCCTTTTTCAAGCCGTTTTCGACCCACTCGCGCACCTCGCGGTCGAGCGAGCCGTGATGCAGCGCGATCACGCCAGCCCAGTCGGGGCGCGCTTCCAGGATGTTCTGGTACCACAGCTCCGACTGCGAACGGGTATTGGTAAACACCAGCGTGGCGTTGTATTCCTCGATCTCGTCGATCACCGGTTGCAGCATGGCGATGCCCAGATGTCCGCCCCATGGAAAGCGCGACACATTGGCGGGAATCAGGGTATCGACCCGGATTTCCTTTTTCAGGTCGCCCTCGACCAGCGTGCCCTTGCCAACGCCAAGCAGCACGTCCTGCGCCTGCGCCAGGTTGCCCATCGTGGCCGACAAGCCCCACACCACCAGTTGCGGGTTCCAGTAACGCAGGCGGGCCAGCGCCAGTTGCACCTGCACCCCGCGCTTGCTGCCCATCAGTTCATGCCACTCGTCGATGATGATCATGTCCAGGCTGGCGAACTGGGTCTGCGCCGCCGCGTGACTGAGCAACAGCGACAGGCTCTCGGGCGTGGTGATCAGCGCCGACGGCATGGCGCGCGACTGGCGCGCGCGCTCGCTTGAGCTGGTGTCGCCGGTACGCGCGCCGATCGTCCAGCCGGGCGCCAGCACCGCCGCAGACTCCTCCAGCGCGCGCTGGGTATCGGCAGCCAGCGCGCGCATCGGCGTAATCCACAGCACGCGCAGGCCGGACGCCTTGCGCTTGCCCGCCAGCGCACCGCGCAGCAGCGCCGCCAGCCATACCGCGTACGTCTTGCCGGCGCCCGTGTTCGCGTGCAGCAGGCCCGATTCGCCGGCCAGCGCGGCGCGCCACACCGCGCGCTGGAACGGGAACACCTTCCATTTGCGCTCAGCGAACCAGGCGTCGATGGCCTGCCCCATCTGGCTCTTGCTCATGAACCGGCGGCGGCCAGCAGGCCCTTGAGTGTATCGAGCGAATCGGCGTCATCGACGGTCTTGTCGTCGCGCTTGCGCAAGATGCGCGGAAAGCGCACCGCGATGCCGGCCTTGTGGCGGCTGGAGAGCGCAATGCCCTCGAAGCCGATTTCGAACACCATGGTCGGGCGCACCGAGCGCACCGGCCCGAATTTTTCGACCGTGGTCTTGCGGATGGCATTGTCGACCACCGCGATTTCGGCATCGGTCAGGCCCGAATACGCCTTTGCAAACGGCACCAGCTTGCGCTCGCCGTCCTCGCCGTCCCACAGCGCGAAGGTGTAGTCGGTGTAGAGCGAGGCGCGCCGGCCGTGGCCCGCCTGCGCGTAGATCAGCACCGCGTCGATGGTGTACGGATCGACCTTCCACTTCCACCAGGTGCCCACGTTCTTGGTGCGGCCCACGCCATACTGGGCGTCGCGCGCCTTGAGCATCATGCCCTCCACGCCGCGCGCGCGCGATTCGGTGCGCACCCTGGCCAGTTCGTGCCAGCTGGCCGCGCGGATCAGGGGCGACAACTTCAGTTGCGGCTTGGCAGTCTCGCGCACCAGCACCTCCAGCAGGACGCGCCGTTCGTGCTGGGGCAGCGCGCGCAGGTCAACGCCATCCTGCTCCAGCAGGTCGTAGGCCACCAGCAGCGCTGGCAGTTCGGCCAGCAGCCTGGCGGACAAGGTCTTGCGGCCGATGCGCTTTTGCAGGTCCGCAAACGCGGCCGGCGTGTCTTCCCCGGTCCAGATCAGCACTTCGCCATCGATGACCGTGCCCTCGGGCAGAGGCAGCGCCGCCAGCTCGGGAAAGCGTTCCGTGATCAGGTCTTCGCCGCGCGACCAGAGATAGTTTTGCGCGCCGCGCCGCACCAGCTGCGCGCGGATGCCGTCGTACTTCCATTCCACCTGCCAGTCGCCCACCTCCCCCAGTCCTTCCGGCTCGCCCTGCAACTGGTGCGCAAGGAAGAAGGGATAGGGCTGGCCGCCGCGCAGTGTGTGCTCATCGTCCGACTGGGCGGCGATCAGCTGCAGGAAGCCGGCCGCCGTGGGCCGCACACTGCCATCGGTCCAGCCCATCAGGCGCTGGGCAATCAGCTTGCTGTCGACCGCCGCCAGCGAAGACAGCGCGCGCGTGACCAGCAGTTTCGACACGCCGACCCGAAAGCCGCCACCGATCAATTTGGTCAGCAAAAAGCGTTCGCGCCAATCGAGTTCGTTCCAGAACCCGAACAAGGCCGTGCGAATGGTGGCCGGATCGGCGCCGCGCAAGGGACCGATGCGCTCCTGCATCCACTCGGCCAGGCCGATGTCGCTTTGGCGCCCGGGCGGCGGCAGGATGTGGGCGATGGTTTCGGCCATGTCGCCGACCGCGTTGTACGACTCCTCGAACAGCCACTCGTCGAGCTGCGCGTAGTCGATGGCGTACTGGCGCAGCAGCTTGCTCGGCACGGCCTGGCGCGGCTTGCCGCCAGCCAGGAAGTAGACCGCCCAGGCAGCGTTGTCGGGCGCCGCGCTGCCAAAGTAGGCTTGCAGCGCCTCGAGCTTGCGGTTGGTGGCGGTGGTCTCGTCGAGCTCGGTGTACAGGCGGGCAAACTCACGCATCCGTCACCTCGGGCGTCCCATAGGGCGTCCCATAGGGCGTCCCATAGGGCGTCCCATAGGGCGTCCCATCGGGCGTCCCATCGGGCGTCCCATCGGGCGCGGGATCGGCCACCGGCGCCGCCGCTTCCACGGCTTCGTCCTCGTCGCCGTATTCGGTATCGAAACCCGAGGCGTCCAGGCCCACCTGGCGCAGCCAGCGCACCATGATGGGAATCGAGCCGTGGGTGACGATCACGCGTGGCGCCCCGGTGGCGCGAATGGCCGTCATCAGGCCGGGCCAGTCGGCGTGGTCGGACAGCACGAAGCCGCGGTCCACGCCACGCCGGCGGCGCGCGCCGCGCAACTGCATCCAGCCGCTGGCGAAGGAATCGCTGTAGTCGCCGAAGCGCTTCATCCAGGTGGAATTGCCCGCCGATGGCGGCGCGATCACAATCGAACGCTTGATGGCCGCCTTGTCAACCTGGGTCACCAGCACGGTGGGCGGCAGGGCCACGCCGCCTTCGCGGTAGACGCGGTTGATCGGTTCGGCCGCACCGTGGCAGATGATGGTGCCGATCGATGGATCGAGGCCGGACAGGATGCGCTGTGCCTTGCCGAACGAGTAGGCGAAGACCACGCTGGCACGGCCCTGGTCGGCATTCTTGCGCCACCAGCGATTGATGTCGTCGAAAATTTCCTGCTCCGGTTGCCAGCGGTAGATCGGCAGCCCGAATGTCGATTCAGTGATGAAGGTATCGCAGCGCACCGGCTCGAAAGGCGCGCAGGTGCGGTCCGGTTCGACCTTGTAGTCGCCGGAAGCGACCCACACTTCGCCGCGATGCTCCATGCGCACCTGGGCCGAGCCAAGCACGTGACCGGCCGGATGCAGCGAGACCGTCACGCCGTTGTGCACGATGCGCTCGCCGTATTCGAGGCCGTCGATGTGGATGTCGCCCAGGCGCGAGCGCAGCACATTCACGCCGCCGGCTGCCGACAGGTAGTGGCCGTGGCCGACGCGCGCGTGGTCGCCATGCGCGTGGGTGATCACGGCGCGGTCCACCGGCCGCCACGGGTCGATATAGAACTGCCCAGGGACGCAAAACAGTCCCTCCTTGCGTACCACTACCATGTCCGACATGCGTGCACTCCTATGTTTTTCTCCTCGCGCCGCCGGACGGCGCTGACAGTCAGACCGCTGCTCAGGCGACTTCCACGTAATCGGCCAGGAAGGTCTTTTCGCCATGTTCGGGGAAGACGATGGTCACCTGGTCGCCCGCCATCGACACCACCGTGCCGACGTCGAACCTGGGCACGCGCACCTGGGTACCCGGTTCGAAACGCGGCGCGGCCGGGACGGGTTCGGGATCGCGCTCGAATTCGTCGTCGCGGATCTCGATCTCGGCCACCGCCGGCGGATTGAGGCAGTTATCGCAGCGGCAGCATTTGTCGAAGCCCTCGACTTCATCCTTGAAGTAATCGAGCAGCACCTTCCAGCGGCAAAAGCCACTCACCGCGTACGACACCATCTGCGCCAGCGATTCGCGGTCGCGCTCCTGCTTGCGCGCGTAAATGGCGGACAGCTCCTCGAACAGGCCGGCGCTGGCTTCTTTCGGCGTCACGATGTAATCGAGCTTGCGGTTCTGGCGCAGCAGCTTGCCGTCCTTGAGCAGCTTGAGGCAGATTTTCAGCTTGCCCGATGCCAGTTCGTCCAGTTCACCGTTCACGCGCTCGAAACTGACCTTCTCTTCCTGACCCATCGCGCACACGGTGTCGTAGAGCGCTTTCAGGTCGTTCGCAGTCGGGTAGTGCTTCACGAGGAAGAACTGCTGCAGGCGCTTGTCGTCCTGGAAGTACAGCAGGGTGCACTCGGCGTCGAGCCCATCGCGCCCGGCGCGGCCGGACTCCTGGTAGTAGGCTTCCAGGTTGGCAGGCAGCTGCAAATGCAGCACGAAACGGGTATCCGGCTTGTCGATGCCCATGCCGAACGCGTTGGTGGCGACCATCACGCGCTTTTCGCCGGACATGAATTCATCCTGGTTGCGCTTGCGCACAGCCGCAGGCAGCTTGCCGTGATAGAGCGTGGCGCTTTCGCCGGCATTGACCAGGATGGCGAGCATCTCTTCGGCCGCCTTGACGGTGGCCGCGTAGACGATGCCCACGCCCTGCGAGGCCTGCACATAGTCCAGCGCGCGCGCATAGCGCTCGTCGTTGTTGGTGACCTGCGCCACGCGGTAATGCAGGTTGGGACGGTAAATGCCCGTATTGACCACGTTCATGCGCGCGCGGCCAAGCTGGCGGGCGATGTCGGTCACCACGTCGTCGGTCGCGGTGGCGGTCAGCGCCAGCACGGGCGGGCGTTTCAGGGCATCGATGGCGGCCGCCATGTCAAGGTAAGCGGGGCGGAAATCGTGGCCCCACTGCGAAATGCAATGAGCTTCGTCGATCACCAGCAGCGCCACCTCGATCTGCCTGAACGCGTCGAGGAAAGATGGCATCGACAGCCGCTCCGGCGTGCAGAACACGATTTCGTGAACGCCGCTGCGGATGCCCTCCATGGCCGCGTCTTCCTCTTCTCGCGTCAGGCTGCTGTTGACCTGCACGGCAAGCACGCCAAGTGCGTCGAGCTTTTCAAGCTGGTCTTTCATGAGCGAAATCAACGGCGAGACGACAATCGTCGTCCCTTGCAAGATGCGCGCTGGAATCTGGTAGCACAGCGATTTACCGCTGCCGGTCGGCATGATCGCGAGCGTATCCTTGTCGTCGAGAACGCTGTCGATCACTTGTTGCTGGCCATCCCGCAAACTCTCCACCCCAAAAATCGAGCGCAGCAGTTTGTTGATGGTATGGCGGCGGACGGCGCGGGCGCCGTTATGCAGGAGTTGTTGGTTGTGAGTAGTCATGGCACGACTTTATGGCGCACGCCAACGGTTCACCATAGGACGCCGCCTACATTTTTCGTAGGATAATGGCAACAGCGAAACTGGCGAGCCAAAGTCCTACATGTCGTCGGACGTTTTGCCGATAGTTTCCACAGAGAACATTGACTAAGATGATCACATACCGAAAGCAATTCTCTTAACGCACGACCGGAGGACATCATGATGCGCTTATTTCCACTGACTTGGGCTGCCCTGCACGTCGCCCTGGCTAGCGCCGCAACGTATTTGTTGTGCTCCACCGATGTGTTAAGCGGTACCGCGGCGGCCTTGTTCTTTCATTAAACCGGTGCACGCTCCATGCGCTGCGCCCCTGGCGTGCGCCTGGAGCCGCCGCAAGCGTCACGACTGACCTTCCCTTCCCTTCGCCGCATCAGCTTTTCGCCGCCAGGAATTTGACCAGATACGGTGCGGTGCGGCTGCGTTTCTCGCGCGCCAGCACGGCCGGCGGCCCTGAGCACACCACCTTCCCGCCCGCGTCCCCGGCGCCCGGACCGATATCGATCACCCAGTCGCTGGCGGCCACCACCCGCATCGTGTGTTCGACCACGATCACGCTGTTGCCCGCTTCGACCAGCCGTTCCAGCTGCACCAGCAGCTTGTCGACGTCGGACGGATGCAAGCCGGTGGTCGGTTCGTCGAGGACATACAGCATGCTGCCGCGCGCGGCGCGCTGTAATTCCGTAGCCAGCTTGATGCGCTGCGCCTCCCCGCCCGACAGCTCGGTGGCCGGCTGGCCGAGGCGCAGGTAGCCCAGGCCGACATCGCGCAGCACCTCCAGCGAACGCGCCACCGGCGCTTCCTGCGCGAAGAAGGCGGCGGCGGCATCGACCGTCATGGCCAGCACCTCGGCGATATTCTTGCCGTTGTACGTCACCTCCAGCGTTTTCGCGTTGTAGCGCGCGCCGTTGCAGGTCGGGCATGGCGCGTACACGCTGGGCAGGAACAGCAGTTCGACCATGACCTGTCCCTCGCCTTCGCAATGCGTGCAGCGTCCCTTGGCCACGTTGAACGAAAAGCGGCCCGCGTCGTAACGCCGCGCGCGTGCGGTGCCGGTGGCGGCGAACAGCTTGCGCACATGGTCGAACAGGCCGGTGTAGGTGGCCAGGTTGGAACGCGGCGTGCGCCCGATCGGCTTCTGGTCGACCCGCACCAGGCGCAAGATGCGCTCCATGCCCGACACGATGCGCCCCTCGATGGCAATGATCTCTTCGTGTTCCGGCTCCTCGGCTTCGTCGGCCTGCGCCGCCTGCGGCTGGCCGAGCGCGGCGCCCACCAGTTCCACCAGCGCCTGGCTGACCAGGGTCGATTTGCCCGAGCCGGAGACGCCAGTCACGCTGGCCAGCACGCCGAGCGGCAGGTCGATATCGAGGCGGTCGAGGTTATTGCGGCTGACGCCTTCGAGACGCAGCCAGGCGCCTGGCGTGCGTGGCGTGCGCGGCGCCGGCGGGTCGGCCGCGAACAGATAGCGGCGCGTGTGCGAAGCCTCGATATGGCGCAGGCCATCGGGCGGGCCGCTGTACAGGACATGGCCGCCCTGCTCGCCCGCCTCGGGGCCGACGTCGACAATCCAGTCGGCGTGGCGGATCACGTCGAGCGCATGTTCGACCACGAACAGCGAATTGCCGGCCGCCTTGAGCAGGGCCAGCGCGGTGAGCAAGGCTTCGGTATCGGCCGGATGCAGGCCGGCGGACGGCTCGTCGAGCACATACACCACGCCGAACAGGTTGGAGCGCACCTGAGTCGCCAGGCGCAGGCGCTGCAACTCGCCCGGCGACAGGGTCGGCGTGCTGCGTTCGAGCGAGAGGTAGCCCAGGCCCAGCGCCAGCAGCACGTCCAGGCGCGCGACCAGGTCTTCGGCGATGCGGCGCGTAACGATGGTTTTTTCGGGATGCAGCGCCGCCGCCCTGGCATTGCGCGGCGCGCTGCCATCGGCGAAGGGCCGCAGCAGTGTCGACAAGCGTTCCAGCGGCAGGCGCGAGATGTCGGCGATGTCCATGCCCCCAAACGTCACCGACAGCGATTCCTGGCGCAGGCGCTTGCCGCGGCATAGCGGGCATTCGGCGCTGACCATGTAGCGCGCCACGCGCTTTTTCATCGAGGCGCTTTCGGTGCTGGCAAAGGTGTGCAGCACGTAGCGGCGCGCACCCGTGAAGGTGCCCTGGTAGCTCGGCGTTTCCTTGCGCCCCAGCGCCGCGCGCACCTCGTCGGGCGTGAAGCCCGCGTACACCGGCACGCTGGGCTGCTCGTCGGTGAACAGGATCCAGTTGCGCACCTTTTTGGGCAGGTCGCGCCAGGGCCTATCCACATCGTGGCCGAGCGTGACGAGGATATCGCGCAGGTTCTGGCCGTGCCAGGCGGTGGGCCAGGCGGCGACGGCGCGTTCGCGGATGGTCAGGCTGTCGTCGGGGACCATCGATTGTTCGGTGACCTGGTACACGCGGCCCAGCCCATGGCACTCGGTGCACGCCCCTTCCGGGGTATTCGGCGAAAACGATTCGGCGTACAGGAGCGGCTGGCGCGCCGGATAGTCGCCGGCGCGCGAATACAGCATGCGCAGGGAATTGGACAAGGTGCTCACGCTGCCGACCGACGAGCGGGTGGTGGGCGAGCCGCGCTGCTGCTGCAGGGCGACGGCGGGCGGCAAGCCGTCGATATCGTCGAGGTCGGGCACCGGCATCTGGTGGAACAGGCGGCGCGCGTAGGGCGATACCGATTCGAGGTAGCGCCGCTGGGCCTCGGCGTACAGGGTACCGAAAGCGAGCGAGGACTTGCCCGAGCCGGACACGCCGGTGAACACGACCAGTGCGTCGCGCGGAATGTCGACATCGACGTCCTTGAGATTATGCTCGCGCGCGCCGCGCACCTGGACGAAGCCGGGCCGGGCCAGCGCTGCGATGGCGTGGGCGTCGCCGTTTTTCTTGCGCATGGGGAGCTGCCGATGATATGCCAGCCGCCATTACACCCCCGCCAGCCTCGGCCGACCGTACGCTGCCACACAAAAATTGATCGGTGGCATGCGTAAACGCCGCTCATCGACGAAAAAAAACCGCAAGGCGCGCAGCCCGGCGGTTTTTTTGCACAGCAAGCCGGATCGGCTTAGCGGCGCGTACCGACCACTTCCACCGTCACGCGGCGGTTCTTGGCGCGGCCTTCGGCCGTTTTGTTGTCGGCCACCGGCTGGGTTTCGCCCTTGCCTTCGGTGTAGACGCGCGCGGCGTCGACGCCCTTCGACACCAGGTAAGCCTTGACCGACGCGGCGCGGCGCAGCGACAGCTTCTCGTTGTAGGCGGCGCGCCCGATCGAGTCGGTGTGGCCGACCGTGATCATGACGTCCGCATCCATGCCTTGCAGCTTGGTCAGCAGCCCATCGAGCGATTCCTTGCCCGCCGGACGTAGCACGGCGCTGTCGAAGGCAAACGCGGCTTCGGCCGAGAAGGTGGTTTTTTCGGCGACCGGTTTCAGCGGCTTGGCTGGTTCAAGCTGTGGCTGGGCCGCTTCCGGCGCCACGGTCGGCACCACTGGCGCCGCTGCCGGCGCAACCGGTGCCGGTGCGGCCTTGGCGGCCGGACGGCCGATCTTGTAGACCAGGCCGAACGAGAACAGATCGACATCGCCACGGTTGCCCACGGCATCGTTGACGCGGTAGCGCTCGACTTCGCCGCGCAAGGCCAGCGCTTCGCTGAACTTGTATTCCAGGCCCAAGCCGGCCTTGGCGTTGAGCTTGCGCTCGCTCGGGCTCGGATTGGTCACCGCGAACAGGCGGTTACCATTGAAGCGCGTGCTCGCCTTGGCATAGTTCATGCCAGCACGGCCGAATACCGAGAAGCGCTGCGACAGCGGCACTTGCGCCACCAGGTCCAGATTGGCGCCACGGAAACCGGCTTCGCCGTTGAGTGTGCCGTTCTGGGTGGTGGTCGACTTGAAGCTGAACTTGCCCAGGTCGAAGAAGCCGGCCTCGACCGCGAAGTACTGGTTCAGCTGCTTGCCGACGTACAGCTTGTAGCCGACATCTTTCTCGTCCGCGTTGAACGAGTTCAGGCCGGCGCCGTTGGCGGTCAGGCTGCGGATCAGGCGCACGTCGTCGATGTTGGCGCGCGACTGGCCGATGTTGCCACCCACGTACCAGGCGCTGTTGGCCCACTCCGGGTTGATGAAGACGTCGTCCGCCGCCATTGCCTGGCCAGCGACCAGGGCGCAGCCAATGGCGCCCATGAGGCCCGCTTTTTTAGTAAATGTCATTGCTCTCTCTCGAAAATTATTTTTATTTGGTGATCTTGTTGTTGCGCAGCGTTACAGCCTTGCCGCTCAGCAAACGACCGTTCAACACCGTCGCGCCGTCGCCGACCGTGATGTCTTCGCCACGGCTCAGGATTGTTCCCTTGAACGCGCTGTTGGCGCCCAGGGTGGTCGCTTCGACCGGCACCCAGAACAGATTGTCGGCGCGTGCACCGTTGGTCAGCTCAATGCTGGAGTTGGCCATCGTGGTCAGCGTCGACTTGGCGCGGAAGATGTAGGTACCGTTGCCGCTCAGGGTCAGTTTGCCGGTCAGGCTGATCGCGCCGGAATAGCAGTACACGCCAGGCTGGAGCACCAGTCCGCCGAGGTCGATGCCGGCGTCGGACAGGATGGCGCAAGGACGGTTGTTGGCATTGATCACGGCCACTTGCAGATCTTCATATGGACCACTCAGCTCGAAGCCGGACTTGACGTTGCGAAAGCCGATAGGCTGCGGCGGTTCGACATTCTGGACGGGCGCACCGACGTCACCGGTCACCAGGGTGGTGCCGCCAGCGTTGTTGGTGATGGTGGTCACTGCCAGCACGGCAAATTCGCGCGCGCGGCCAAGGCCGATGCCGCCATCGGCAGGCACGTCAATGACGGGTGGCGTCACCACTGGCGGGGTGGTCACTGGCGGCACCACTGGCGGCACCACTGGCGGCACGACCGGTGGCACCACTGGCGGCACGACTGGTGGAACGACTGGCGGAACGACGGGTGGAACCACCGGCGGCGGGTCGATAATCAATGCCGGGGTGACGGTCAGCGCGCCGGTGGCGCTCTTGTCGCCCGAGGTGGCCGTGATCAGGGTATTGCCAACGGCAACGCCGGTCGCGCTGCCCGAAGCGGCAACGGTAGCGATGGCGGTGCTGCCCGAAGCCCACTTCACGTCATTCGTGACGACGGCGGTCGAACTATCGGAATACGTGGCGATCGCGGTGAACTGCTGGCTGGCGCCAACGCGCACGCTGGCAGCGGCCGGGGTGACCGACAGGCCGCTCAGGCTGATGACCACAGGCGGGTTGACCGGTACTTGTGCGTTGACCACCAGGGTCGCCGCGCCGGTTTTGGCACCGAAGGCGGCGGTGATGGCGGCGCTGCCAGGGGTCAGGCCGGTGGCCAGGCCGCTGGACGGGGTGACGCGGGCGATGGTCGGCGAGGCCGAGGCCCACACCGACACATCGGTCACGTTGCGCGAGGTACCGTCGGCATAGCTGGCGGTTGCGGTGAATTGCTGGCTGGCGCCGGTCAGTACGGTGGCCGTTGGCGGCGTGACCGTGACGCTGACCAGTTCCGCAGCCGGCAGGCCGAGAATCGGATCGCGGCCGTGGTCACTGCTACCGCCGCACGCTGCCAGCAGGGACGCGGCCAGCAGGCCGGTCGCGCATAACAGGGTTGTTGTATATTTTTTAATGTTCATCAAAGCATCCTTGGGAATGAAAATTTCTTGCCGCTACGAAGCGTATTCAACACTATTCTCCTACGCATCAGGGTCTTCTGTGCGTCAGCGAACATAACGACTTAAAGATTGGCAACATTGTACTAAAACGCAACGGGAAAGTCCTGCGCGCCCCTTTGCATGCCTTGGTCGGGCAAAAAACGGGGCCGGTGGCCCATTCCACGTTCCTGCTGCCCCTGCAACCGTTGCCATTCCTGCAAAGGGGTCACTGCAAAGGGGTCAGACCCCGGTCACATGCCACGGCGTCTGCCCCCGGTCAGGTCATGCAAACACATGCAAATGCAAAGGGGTCAGACCCCCAAATGCAAAGGGGTCAGACCCCGGTCACATGCCACGGCGTCTGCCCCCGGTCAGGTCATGCAAACACATGCAAAGGTCATGCAAAGGGGTCTGACCCCCATGCAAAGGGGTCTGACCCCGGTCACATGACCCCAGTGCAAAGGGGTCTGACCCCACAAATGCACGGTCAGGTCATGCAAACACACATGCAAAGGGGTCTGACCCCGGTCACATGACCCCAGTGCAAAGGGGTCTGACCCCGCAAATGCAAAGGGGCCTGCCCCCGGTCAGGCAACGGTTGCTGGAGGCACTTTACTTATTGACGCTGCGGGTGCCAACGACTTCCACCGTCACGCGGCGGTTCTTGGCACGCCCTTCGGCCGTCTTGTTGTCGGCAACCGGCTGCGATTCGCCCTTGCCTTCCGTGTACACGCGCGCCGCTTCCACGCCTTTCGAGACGATGTAGGCCTTGACCGCTTCGGCACGGCGCATCGACAGCTTCTGGTTGTAGGCATCGGTACCCACCGAATCGGTATGGCCGACCGTGACCATCACTTCGGTATTCATGCCTTGCAGCTTGCCCAGCAGGTCGTCGAGCGCAGCCTTGCCTTCCGGCTTGACCACCGACTTGTCGAAGTCGAACAGCGCTTCTGCGGCAAAGGACACTTTTTCCGATACGGCAACCGGCGCGGCTGGCGCTGGCGCAACGGGGACCGGCGCCGGTGCCGCCGCGACTGGCGCAGGCGCCGCCATCGGCTCGACCGGCGCCGGCCGGCTCGCTGCGGGACGGCCCAGCTTGTACACCAGGCTCAGCGATGCCATATCGACATCGCCGCGATTGCCGACGGCATCGTTGACGCGGTAGCGTTCAACTTCGCCGCGCAGGGCCAGCGCTTCGCTGAATTTGAATTCCAGCCCCACCCCGGCCTTGGCATTGAGCTTGCGCTCGCTCGGGTTGGGATTGGTCACCGCGAACAGACGGTTGCCGCTGAAGTGCGTGCTGGCCTTGGCGTAATTCATGCCGACCCGGCCCAGTACCGAAAAGCGGTCCGACAGCGGCAACTGCGCCACCAGATCCATGTTGACGCCACGGAAACCGGCTTGGCCGACCAGCCGGCCATTCTGGGACGTGCTCGCATCGAAGCCGAATTTGCCCAGGTCGAAAAAGCCTGCCTCGACCGCGAAGTAGCGGTTCAGCTGCTTGCCGACGAACAGCTTGTAAGCCAGGTCGCGCTCGTCGACCTTGAAGGAGTTCAGGATGGCGCCATTGGCCGTCAGGCTGCGCGTCAGGCGCTCATTGTCGATATTGGCGCGCGATTGGCCGATCCCGGCACCGATGTACCAGGCGCTGTTGGCCCACTCCGGGTTGACGAAGGGCTCGTCGGCCCGTGCGGCCTGGCTCGCCAGCAGGGCGCAGCCGATGACGCTCAGGGCGCCGATGTGTTTTGCTAATGTCATGATGTGCTTTCAAAAAATGGAAGTCGGCCTGGGGCGGATTATTTGCTGATCTGGTTATTGCGCAGAGTGACCGCGGCGCCGCTCAGTACACGGCCGCTCAACAGGCTCGTGTTGTCGCCGACGGTAATGGCGGCGGACTGGCTCAAGATCGATCCCTTGAAGACGCCGTTCGCGCCCAGGGTGGTCGGGCCGGCCGGAATCCAGTACAGGCTGCCGTCCGATGCGCCGCCGGTCAGCGCCACGATGGCATTGGCCGTGCTGTTGAGCGTCGAGGCAGTGCGGAAGATGTAGACACCAGGACCGTTGAGCGTCAGCGTGCCGGTGATGCTGATGGCGCCGGCATAGCAGTACACGCCCGGTGTGAGCACCAGCCCGCCAAGATCGACACCCGACGCCGAGCTGACAGTGCAGGTCTGGCTATTGGCGCTGGTCACGGCAATTTGCAAGTCTTCCAGTGCACCTGCCAGGATCGCGCCGGAGCTGTAATTCGCGTAGCCGGCGGACTGGGTTGGCGCGGTGGTTTGCGATGGGGCACCGACGTCGCCGGTGACCAAGGTGGTGCCGCCGGAATTATTGGTGATCGAGGTACCGGCGAGCACGGCAAAGCTGGCGGCGCGGCCCAGGCTGATATCGGTAGCCGGCGGTACGACTGGTGGCACGACTGGCGGCACCACCGGTGGAACGACCGGTGGCACGACTGGCGGCACGACCGGTGGTACGACCGGTGGTACGACTGGCGGTACGACTGGCGGAACGACTGGTGGCACGACCGGCGGCACGACTGGCGGCACGACCGGCAACGCGGTGACCGTCAGGACGGCGCTGGCGGTTTTGCCGCCGCCGGTGGCGCTGATCGCAGTGGTGCCGGCAGCAACGCCGGAGGCCATGCCGGACGCCGCGATCGTGCCGCTGGCGTTCGTGGCCGAGTTCCATGTCACCGCATTGGTGATGATGGCGGTCGAGTTGTCCGAGTAGGTGCCGATCGCAATGAATTGCTGGGTCGCTCCCACGGTAATGGACGCAGTCGCCGGCGTGACCGCAATGGACGACAGGGTGACCACCGGCGGTGGCGGCGGCAACGGTGTCGTCACGGCCAGGGTGGCGGCACCGGTCTTGCTGGAAAAAGTGGCGGTGATGGCAGCGCTGCCGGCAGTCACGCCGGTGGCCAGGCCGGTGGCGGGGGCCACGCCGGCGATCCCGGGCGAGGCGGACAGCCAGGCCGAGGTCGACGTCACGTCGCGCGACGACCCATCGGCGTAAGTGGCGGTGGCGATGAACTGGCGCGTTTCAGCGGTGAGTACCGTGGCGTTGGCTGGCGTGACGGCGACGCTGACCAGGGCCGCGGCCGGCTGGCCCAGGATCGGGTCGCGTCCCTGGTCCCCGCCGCCGCCGCAGGCGGCTAATAGGGAAACGGCGAGCAATCCCGCGGCGCAGATGAGTGCCCTCGCGTGTGTGGTAATTTTCATTGTGGTTCCTTGGTTGTGAGCGTATAGCCGGAAAGCAGCGACGTCAGTCACTATTGCCCTTTAACACCCTCAACTCCGTTCGCCACCGCACATAGCCTTTTAATCGTGGAAATATCCATTACCGCAGCAACACACTCATCCGTAAAATCGGCATAGGGGGCGGCGAATGGCCGCTCCCCTGCCACACCACCCGGCATGCATGCGGGTCCGCACCGGGCGGTTCGAGTAGTTGAGGTCAGGAGGTGGGATCAAGTATCGGTTGCAGCACCTGTAGCAGTGCTTGCTGGATCAGGCGATCCGTCACCGTCGGGATGCCAAGCTCGCGCTCGCCACCGTCCGGCTTCGGGATCGTCACCCGACGTACCGGCTCAGGCCGATACGCCCCTGCCAGCAGTTGTTTACGGATGTTCGGCCATTCGGTCGCCAGAAGGCGTGAAGTCTGGTTGATATCCAGTCCATCCACGCCCGCTGCTCCCT
>NZ_JAQOZV010000189.1:0-982 GCF_030348125.1 Massilia sp. DJPM01 | reverse complement strand
TGGAGGATTTGGCCGTGACGCTGGAGCCGCTGGCCCAGGCACTAACCGCGCTGACGGACGAGACACGCCAGACGCTAATCGAGATCGACCGCAAGAGCCAGGAGCAGGCAGAGAAGTTCGCCAGCCAGTTAACGGAGTCGGTGAAGGGATACAAGGAAGCAGCAGCAGAGGCGAGCAAGGCCGCAGAGAGTCTGGACCTGGCAGGGCAGCGGATGGAGTGGAGGCATTACGCCCTGGCGGTGGTGACGGGGCTATTTACAGCAATGCTCGTGAGCGCGTTTTGGCTTTGGCTGAACCCGCCCGTTATCAAGAACTCAGTAGACGCGGAAGCGGTAGCGGAAGCTTTGAAACCCGTCGTGATCGAAGCTTTGAAGCGCTCCAAAAACAAATAATAGCGCTGGACGTTCCACGCTTTGAAGTCGGAATTCGGGAAGCCAAGACCGGGCAAATGATGAACCGGGAATGGAGCCGCGCAGAGGTCGAGCAGTCCGCAGCATGGCTCAAACGCATGAACGCCAAGGGCAATGATGTGTATATCCGCCCGGCCGGAGAGCATGGGCTGGTACTGGTTGACGACCTGACGGCGGATAATATTTCTCGCATGGCAAAGGATGGTTTTCTATCCGCTGCAACGATAGAAACCTCGCCGGGAAACTATCAGGCATGGATCAAGCTATCGGATAAGTCTATATCCGACGAGGCGCGTACTGTGGCGGCGCGATCATTGGCAAAGCACTACGGCGGCGACCTGAACAGCGCGGACAGCAAGCATTACGGGCGGTTAGCCGGGTTCACCAACCAAAAGCCCAAACACACCCGCGACGGGCGGCAGCCGTATGTGCTTGCCCATGAATGCACCGGCAAGGCCGCTACAGCCGCTCCAGCGCTCCTGGAGCGTGTCGAGCAAGGGCTGGACAGGGAAGAGGCTCAAAAAGAGCGTCAGAAGCGCCTAGAAGCCCTCCAGACGGCCAAGCCGGGATAT
>NZ_JAQOZV010000188.1:0-982 GCF_030348125.1 Massilia sp. DJPM01 | reverse complement strand
CGGAGGATTTGGCCGTGACGCTGGAGCCGCTGGCCCAGGCACTGGCCGCGCTGACGGACGAGACACGCCAGACGCTAATCGAGATCGATCGCAAGAGCCGGGAGCAGGCAGAGAAGTTCGCCAGCCAGTTAACGGAGTCGGTGAAGGGCTACACGGAAGCAGCAGCAGAGGCGAGCAAGGCCGCGGAGAGTCTGGACCGGGCAGGGCGGCGGATGGAGTGGAGGCATTACGCCCTAGCTCTGATGACCGGATTATTTACAGCAGCGCTCGTGAGCGCGTTTTGGCTCTGGCTGAAGCCGCCCGTAATCCAGAACAGTCTGGACGCGGAAGCGGTAGCGGAGTATCTGAAACCCGCCGTGATCGAAGCTTTGAAGCGATCCAAAAGCAAATAAAAGCGCTGGACGTTCCGCGCTTTGAGGTTGGAATTAGGGAAGCAAAGACCGGGCAAATGATGAACCGGGAATGGAGTCGCGCAGAGGTTGAGCAGTCCGCAGCGTGGCTCAAACGCATGAACGCCAAGGGCAACGACGTATATATCCGTCCGGCTGGAGAGCATGGGCTGGTACTAGTTGACGACCTGACGGCGGATAAAATTTCTCGCATGGCAAAAGATGGTTTTCCATCCGCTGCAACGATAGAAACTTCGCCGGGAAACTATCAGGCATGGGTCAAGCTATCGGATAAGCCTTTATCTGACGATGCGCGCACTGTCGCGGCGCGATCATTGGCAAAGCACTACGGCGGCGACCTGAACAGCGCCGACAGCAAGCATTACGGGCGGCTAGCCGGGTTCACCAACCAAAAGCCCAAACACGCCCGCGACGGGCGACAGCCGTATGTGCTTGCCCATGAATGCACCGGCAAGGCCGCTACAGCCGCTCCAGCGCTCTTGGAGCGCGTCGAGCAAGGGCTGGACGGGGCAGGGGCTCAAAAAGAGCGTCAGAAGCGCCTAGAAGCCCTCCAGGCGGCCAAGCCGGGATAC
>NZ_JAQOZV010000187.1:0-1018 GCF_030348125.1 Massilia sp. DJPM01 | reverse complement strand
CTAAGTAATCACTCAGCGAAGCTCAGTGCGCCATCGGGCAAGCACTGGGCTGCGCTGACCAGTTTTCGTCCTCGCCGCCCGGCTGCGGGCCGTTGGCATCAAATTCCCTCGCTGCGCAGTGGCCGTCGGCACAGCCGGCATTGATACTGAATCATCATGACGCCCACCATGGATATCGAAAAACACCATCGATGTTCCCCGTTCCGGCGCCCCTGCCCCCGAACTGCACGCTCAGCGTCACTGCGGCCGACAATGGCAAAGCCGATATCATCTGCACCACCAAGGCCGGTCCGGCCACGGGGACGGCCAAAAAGTCATCTGGTCGCGCGGCGACGCCGGTCGCTGGACGTGCGCGATGGATGGCATCAAGCGTGAAATACGCGACCGCAGCCTGTCCGGTCAACACCCGGGTGATTGTCCCGCGCGGGGCATGGGCAAGCTCGCCAATTCACGCGCCGTCGCCGTCAGCCGTCAATCGCGGCATGCCAGTCGTCCGACTTGCCGCCCTGTTTTTCCAGCACCCGCACATTGCTCGTGACCATGCTGCGGTCGACCGCCTTGCACATGTCATAAATTGTCAGCAGGCCGCACTGGATGGCAGTGACATGTCGTAAATTGTCAGCAGGCTGACCTGGATGGCAGTGAACGCTTCCACTTCGACACCCGTCCTGCGGACCGTTTCCATCTGGGCGCAGCAATGCACGCTGCTGGTCGCTTGGTCGACCTCGAAATCGACCGCCGTCCGGGTAATGGCCAGCGGATAGCCCAGCAGCACCAGTTCGCTGGTCTTATTTGTGCCCAAGATGGCGGCGATGCCGGGCACGCCGCCCTTTTGCGCGCTGCTCGACACCGTCAGCACCATCGTTTCCAGCTTCATGCGGATGGTGCCCGCTGCCCCCCGCAATGCGGTGGGTGTCTTACATCGCGAACACTGAAATACATGGGGGACGTGTCCGACGATCGACCTGGCACGGCGGTTGCATATACCCAAGTGCGGTTCACCAGTTCCGAATTAATC
>NZ_JAQOZV010000186.1:0-1030 GCF_030348125.1 Massilia sp. DJPM01 | reverse complement strand
CAGGGACTACGATCCGCAGACGGGGCGGTATATCCAAAGCGATCCGATCGGGCTACGTGGCGGGATCAATACCTACGGTTATGTGAGCGGGAATCCAGTTAGTCGTATGGATCCGTTCGGTTTAGCGGACGTAGTCAAGGTTTGTGTCGGTAAACCACGAGACTACATTCACCAGTGGCTGTGTGTAGGAGAAACTTGCAAGGGTTTCGTTCCAGCCGAAGGGGAGTCTAAAGGGGTAGCGGGAGTTGACGGCGCATTACTTCCGGAGAAGTCTACTGATGGGACTTGCTCGGCTGTGCCAGCTGTTTGTAGCGCGGAGAAATTCGATCAATGTGTGCGAAATAATATGAATGATAAATTTCCCGGGCATTACAACCTCTTGTTTACAAACTGTGTCGAGTGGACTCATAAAGTCGTGGCAAAGTGCCAAGTGGAAGCATGTAAAAAATGAGAATGACAAACTGGTTGGTTTATGATCGAAATAAGTCAAATTGGCTGCTTCCCGCCGTTTTTCTCGCGATTTATATCATCCTAGACTGGAACGTTGCTCGCGCCGGCGGGTTCGCTTTGATCGGCGGCATTATCCCTATAATGCAGGTACATTTTCTTTTGTATTTGGCGAGTATAACCCTGCTGTTGGTGGTAGGCTTAATTTTATGTAGGGCCCGCAAATTCGCAATTTTTCTTTTATACATCTCTAGCATGACTGGAGTCGCGCTTTACTCAATAGAAGATCAAGAAAGGGTGTCAGTTAGGCAGATGCGGGTAGCGCAAGATGCGCTATATGCGATGTTGAAGTCTCCACATACCAGGAAGATTTGGTATGTGGAACCGGGACTTGAGAAGAGTTTATTGGATATGGTTGGCAAAGAGTTCCCGGATCCTCTCTCCGTTGGGACCTCTAAATTGTTTCATACGTACAGCTATCGCCTCGGGCGGCCAGGAATGGAATCGTTAGATATTGAAGTTCTTTTGCTACGAAATGAAACACGGTTCGTTGTAAAAAACTCCCCTATGTCTACAACTGGGC
>NZ_JAQOZV010000185.1:0-1046 GCF_030348125.1 Massilia sp. DJPM01 | reverse complement strand
CGGACTACCACGCTCACATCAAGGCGCGCGGGGTCGAGATCATCAGCCTGAACAAGCGCGAAGGCAAGGATTGGGGCCATTACCTGCGCCTGTTCCGCGCCCTGCGTGCGCTGCAGCCGGACCTGATCCACACGCGCAATCTGTGCGGCATCGAAGGCCAGCTGGTGGCGGCCCTGGCCGGGATCAAGCTGCGCGTGCACGGCGAGCATGGCCGCGACATGAGCGACCTGTACGGCAAGCGCCTCAAGTACAAGCTGCTGCGCCGCCTGCTGCGTCCGCTGATCGGCCATTTCATCGCCGTCAGCGCCGACCTCGAGCACTGGCTGATCGATAGCGTCGGCGCCGAGCCGGACAAGGTGTCGCACATCTCGAACGGGGTCGACAGCATCCAGTTCCACCCGCGCCTGGGGCCGCCAGCCGCGGTCGGCCCGGCCGGCTTCATGCAGGATAACGCCTTCGTCATCGGCAGCGTCGGCCGCATGGATGAAGTCAAGGATTACGGCACCCTGGTCGAAGCCTTCCTGCGCCTGATCGCCTCGCCGCACCCGGCGCACCAGCGCATGCGCTTGCTGATCGTGGGCGACGGCCCGCAGCGCGCCACCTGCCTCGACACGCTCACCCGCGCCGGCGCCGCGCACCGCGCCTGGCTGCCGGGCGAGCGCACCGACATCGCCCAGCTGCTGCGCGCCATGGACCTGTTCGTGCTGCCCTCGCTGGCCGAAGGCAGTTCCAACACCATCCTGGAAGCCATGGCCAGCGGCTTGCCGGTGGTGGCCACCGCCGTGGGCGGCAATCCGGTGCTGGTCCATCCGGGTTTTACCGGCATCCTGGTGCCGCCCCGTGCGCCCGAGCTGATGGCGGCCGCCATCGCCGACTATTGCCGCATCCCCGACATGGGTGCGCGCCACGGCATGCGCGCGCGCAGCCACGTCATCGCCAACCACAGCCTGCCGGAAATGGCGCGCGGCTACCTGCGTGTCTACGATGGCTTGACCCACCCGCACGGGCCATGCCCGGGGCCGGCGCCGCATTCCTGACGCTCCGCC
>NZ_JAQOZV010000184.1:0-1069 GCF_030348125.1 Massilia sp. DJPM01 | reverse complement strand
GTGGTTCAAACGAGGGTAACACTTCGGGATCCGGCATCGGCTCTTGAGCGATACTGTTGCCCCATCATTTGAACCATCGCCACCTATGAATCCATCCGCTTGTCCGGCAGCCAGACTGCCCGAAGTTGACCGAAAGGAGATGGCCATCTTGGCGCTGGCGGGAACGGCGACGATCAGCGACCTGGCCGCGCAGCACGGCGTCAGCCGCAAGTTCGTCTACCAGCAGGCGGACAAGGCCAGCGTCGCGTTGGACGAAGTGTTCGCATCAGCGGCACCGGACGACGAGGTGCTGTTCGCGCTCCCGGTGACCAAGACATGGCTGCGCCAACTGACGCTGGGCTTGACCATGATTTGTCACAGCTCCTACCGTGGCGTCGTGGAATTGATGCGCGACCTGCTGGGCGTGGCCATCAGCGAGGGTACCGTTCACAATGTGCACCAGGCAGCCGCGCGACAAGCCGGCGCAATCAACCGTAGCCAGGACCTTTCGACGATTCGTGTCGGCCTGCACGACGAAATTTTCCAGGGATCGCAGCCCGTGCTCGCCGGCGTCGACGCCAGGTCGACCTACTGCTATCTGCTTGCCGCGGCCGAACATCGTGACGCCGACACCTGGGGTATTCATCTGCTCGACGCCTCAGAGCAGGGATTGAATCCCGATTACACGATCGCCGATGCGGGCCAGGGACTGCGCGCCGGGCAGAAGGCGGCTTGGGGCGACAAGCCCTGCCACGGCGACGTATTCCACATTCAGCATCAGTGCGAGGGGTTGGCCAACACGCTGGCCGGCATCGCCAAGGGGGCCAAGTCGCGGCGCAAAAAGCTGCAGACCAAGACCAGGAAAATGTATCAGGCCACGGATCTTGGCGACCGGATCGCGCTCGCCCTGCGGGCAGAAGCCGGAGCGCATGCGCTTGCCGGCGACATCCGGACACTCACCGCATGGCTCGCCCACGACGTCCTGGCATTGGCCGGTCCGAACCTGGAGATCCGGAAAGATCTGTTCGACTTCATCGTTGCCGAATTTAGCCGGCGCGAGTCCGACGATCCACGTCGTATCCGGCCGGTG
>NZ_JAQOZV010000183.1:0-1072 GCF_030348125.1 Massilia sp. DJPM01 | reverse complement strand
TTGGACCTGTAAAGCCATCGGCGTCGCTGTCGAGCATACCACCCCATCTTGCCCGCCGTGATGTAAGTAATCACTCAGCGAAGCTCAGTGCGCCATCGGGCAAGCACTGGGCTGCGCTGACCAGTTGTCGTTTTCGCCGCCCGGCTGCGGGCCGTTGGCATCAAATTCCCTCGCTGCGCAGTGGCCGTCGGCAACGTCGGCATTGAGACTGAAGCATCATGACGCCCACCATGGATATCAAAAACACCCTGGATGCCCCGCGTTCCGGCGCGCCCGCCCCCGAACTGCACGCTCAGCGCCACTGCGGCCGACAATGGCAAAAGCCCATATCATCCGCAGCATCAAGGCCGGGCCGGCCACAGGGACGGCCAAAAAAGTCATCTGGTCGCGCGGCGACGTCGGTCGCTGGACGTGCGCGATGGATGGCATCAAGCTGAAATACGCGACCGCTGCCTGTCTGGTCAACACCTGGGGGATTATCCCGCGCGGGGCTTGGGCAAGCTCGCCAATTCACGCGCCGTCGCCGTCGCCGTCAGCCGTCAATCGCGGCATGCCAGTCGCCCGACTTGCCGCCCTGTTTTTCCAGCACCCGCACATTGCTCATGACCATGCTGTGTTCGACCGCCTTGCACATGTCATAAATTGTCAGCAGGGCGCACTGGACGGCAGTGACGTGTCGTAAATTGTCAGCAGGCTGACCTGGACGGCAGTGAACGCTTCCACTTCGACACCCGTCCTGCCGACCGTTTCCATCTGGCCGCAGCAATGCATGCTGCTGGTCGCCTGGTCGACCTCAAAATCGACCGCACACCCGGGTAATGGCAAGCGGATGGCCCAGCGGCACCGGTTCGCAGGCCTTCTTCGCCCACGATGGCGGCGATATGCAGGGCACGGCGCCCTTTCTTCGCGCTGCCCGACACCGTCAGCACCATCGTTTCCAGCTTCATGCGGATGGTGCCCGCTGCCCCCGCAATGCGGTGGGTGTCTTACATCGCGAACACAGAAATACATGGGGGACGTGTCCGACGATCGACCTGGCACGGCGCTTGCATATACCCAAGTGCGGTTCACC
>NZ_JAQOZV010000182.1:0-1075 GCF_030348125.1 Massilia sp. DJPM01 | reverse complement strand
GCCCATATTGATCCACGCCGGCGAAGCCATGATCTTGTCCTGCAGCTTTTCCGCCAGGTCGAACATCGGACTACCCGGCTTGCCCACGCCCTCGATGATCGGCCCTGCCAGCGACTTTGCCAGCTTTCCGGCGATAGATGGATCGTTTTGCAAGTCGCCCAATGTCAGAAACGCGTCGTCACCCGAACCGACATCGCCATTGCGCACCGCGATGCCGCTCGCCATGGCGCGCAGCACCTCGCGCGTTTGCGGGTCCTTGACGGCCAGAATGGACGCGGTGGAAATTGGTGGTACTGATACAGTCATTTAGATGTCCTTCAAGCTGCGGATGGACGCCGCCGCCCGCAGCCGTTTGAATCGGCCGGTGCCGGAAATCTCGAACTTCCACCTGTCGGAGGGTTCAAGGCCAGAATGGCCGTTGCGTGGTTCGGTGGGAAGGTAAAAAGTCGTCTCCCCGCTCCCGACGGTCTTGGTGTATCCCAGCCTGTCTTTCTGGTAGAACCGGATGGTGAAGTCGCCAGTGCATTCAACCTGGGCGACCGCCAGCGCGGCTGGCGCGGCAAGCACAATGTCCCCGGTTGCCCATCGCAGGGGAAGCATGCTGCCCCCGCCGAACTGGCGCAGGGTCGTTCCCGATACAACGTACATTTGGTCCGACGTCGTGAGGACGGCGGCAGTGCTGGCCACCAGCTGCGGCAAGTCCGTCATTTCCCCGCCTTCGGACAGATCGATCATGAAGGGCACGAAAGCGCCGGTCTTGGAAAAGACGATCAACTTGCCGTCATAGCGTGCGAACTGCATGCTGGCCAGGCCGGCGCCGCATCGATCGCGCCACACCTCGCGCGTAAAAAAGCGATCGGACAGCGCCATGCTTGGCGAACTGCCTTCCACCGCTACAATGCCATCGTGACAGGCGTACAGCGCGCGGCCGGCGATGCTGATCACCGACCATTTGGACGCGCCGGCGTGCGCGATGTCGAGCGGGATCTCGGCCATCGCGTCCGGACTGACTCCGGATATCAGCGACGGCTCAGCGACAGTCGTCACCAGCGCGCCGGCGGCGTGCAAGTGGGCG
>NZ_JAQOZV010000181.1:0-1109 GCF_030348125.1 Massilia sp. DJPM01 | reverse complement strand
GAAGGACGTAGTAGCTTGCGATAAGCTGCGGGGAGCTAGCAAACAAGCTTTGATCCGCAGATTTCCGAATGGGGAAACCCGGCCTTTTAGGTCATTGCATACTGAATACATAGGTATGCAAAGCGAACGCGGCGAACTGAAACATCTAAGTAGCTGCAGGAAAATAAATCAACCGAGATTCCCAAAGTAGTGGCGAGCGAAATGGGATGAGCCTGCACGTTTTAGCATGACGGATAGTAGAAACCACTGGAAATTGGTGCCATAGAGGGTGATAGCCCCTTATACGAAATTCGATGTGTGGAACTAAGCGTGCGACAAGTAGGGCGGGACACGAGAAATCCTGTCTGAATATGGGGGGACCATCCTCCAAGGCTAAATACTCGTAATCGACCGATAGTGAACCAGTACCGTGAGGGAAAGGCGAAAAGAACCCCGGAAGGGGAGTGAAATAGATCCTGAAACCGTGTGCATACAAACAGTAGGAGCGGACTTGTTCCGTGACTGCGTACCTTTTGTATAATGGGTCAGCGACTTACATTCAGTGGCAAGGTTAACCGTATAGGGAAGCCGTAGAGAAATCGAGTCCGAATAGGGCGACAGTCGCTGGGTGTAGACCCGAAACCAAGTGATCTACTCATGGCCAGGATGAAGGTGCGGTAACACGCCCTGGAGGTCCGAACCCACTAATGTTGAAAAATTAGGGGATGAGCTGTGGGTAGGGGTGAAAGGCTAAACAAACTTGGAAATAGCTGGTTCTCTCCGAAAACTATTTAGGTAGTGCCTCAAGTATCACCATCGGGGGTAGAGCACTGTTATGGCTAGGGGTTCATTGCGAATTACCAAACCATTGCAAACTCCGAATACCGATGAGTGCGAGCTTGGGAGACAGACGTCGGGTGCTAACGTCCGGCGTCAAGAGGGAAACAACCCAGACCGCCAGCTAAGGTCCCAAAGATTGGCTAAGTGGAAAACGAAGTGGGAAGGCTAAAACAGTCAGGATGTTGGCTTAGAAGCAGCCATCATTTAAAGAAAGCGTAATAGCTCACTGATCGAGTCGTCCTGCGCGGAAGATGTAACGGGGCTAAGCCAGTCACCGAAGCTGCGGATAT
>NZ_JAQOZV010000180.1:0-1111 GCF_030348125.1 Massilia sp. DJPM01 | reverse complement strand
ACGCGCGACAGCGATGTGCCCTTGCGCGGCGATGGGCTGACGCAAGCCATCGAGCACGCTCTAAAAGCCGCTCATGCTCCCGCTGACGAACTTGACCTTTGCGTGTGCGATGCCAACGGCGAGCACTATCGGTTTGAAGAGTTGGCCTTGGCCCAAACGCGTGTCCGTACTGCAACCCCCTTGTGGCTCCCGGCAGAAAGCCTTGGCGAGACCGGCAGCGTGGTGGGATGCATTCAATATGCCTGGCTGCTTGAAGCGCAGAAAAAGCACTACCTGCCCGGAAACAATGCGCTCTGCCTGGCTGGGAACGACAGCGGCGCGCGCGCCGCGCACATCGTCGCCTTCGAGTTCAGCAGGCAATACCGCGCGGCGGTCGAAGCGTCATCGCCGATGTTCAAGAAAATCATTAAACGAGGAGGCAACTATGGCGCATGAAGTCTATGCCAATGGGCATGAGGTGGTGGCGAAAGCGGGGGACAGCGTGACCCGCGCTAACTTCCCGGACGTGTGTTTCAGTCCCCCGTACCCGGCCAAGATCGGTGTGCCTGTACCCTATCCTAACAGCGCGTATGCCAAAGACACCACAAATGGATCGCGCAGTGTTTTCATCGCAGGCAAGGAGATCATGCAACGCGACAAATCATTTCTCAAGGTAAGCACGGGCAATGAGGCGGCGACCGAGAACTTTAAAAAGGGCGCGATTACCAATGTGATAAAGGGGAAATGTTACTTCAGATCATGGTCGATGAATGTTTTTGTCGAAGGCTACAACGTGTGCCGTGACGATGATCTTACAACCAATAACCACGGGTAGACGGCATGCCATTTCCTCTATTAGCTGCTGGGGGGATGATTCTCGCCAGGGCGTTGGCAGTTGCCCTCGCGCGGGCCGCTGCCCGCGCCGCGATACGCGAGGGCATCAGTCGCCTGCCGCAAGCACCGATTGCCAAGGCCCCACCACGTGCTCCCGTATTTGGAACGAAACCAAAGCCCCCAGAAACGACGACGGCCCCGGCACCGGTGACGCCACCGGTGCCATTACCTACGCCGCAACCTAGCAAGGGTAACACTCGTCCTGTGGGACATGATGGCAAGGAAGACGACAAGAAGA